>PFIP01000055.1:0-244 GCA_002782675.1 Candidatus Infernicultor aquiphilus | reverse complement strand
AATATTTAGAGATATCAAAAAGGAGAAAAAATTATGTTAAAGAAAATTAATCTTTTACTTTTGTTAGTATTGACTTGTGTTGTTCTTTTAGTATTACCGGTAATGGCTCAGACAAGTGAAGGCCCTATTGTAATTTACTTTTTCCCCGGTGGTACTCCCGGAAGTACCTTTGCTACAGTTGTTTATAATGGTGCTCAAGCAGCTGCAGAAATATTAGGTAATCGAGTGGAAGTAAGATATCTAT
>PFIP01000121.1 GCA_002782675.1 Candidatus Infernicultor aquiphilus | reverse complement strand
AATGATACGCCATTTATATAATCTAATATACCGGTCCAGAAAGAACCAGCACCGACTGCCGATGGCATTAAATCAGAACCATCAAAACGGAAAGTTGAAGCTTCGCTTAAGATTTTAGCAGCTTTACGGGTTAAGTCATCGGGATAGACAGCAGGATTTACCCGTTTATTGGCAGAAAGTTTCCCTAGTTCACCAATCCATATCTCTTGCGCTGCAGGTGAAACAATATACTCCATAAAGGCTCTTGCTTCCGGAGTATCTTTAAACATAGCAAACATATCTGCTGCTCCTAAAGCAGGTGTCCCATACTGAGGATCAATAGGTGGGAAGGGGAAGAAATCAAAATCTTCACCAGGGACTAATCTTGGAAAATGGTCAAGTATAAAGCTTTTGATAAAAGTGGCTTGTCTATGCAAATAAGCATTCGGTGGAGTAGTAAATAAAGCATCTGGCGAATCTCCAAAGTTGATAGTTAGTTCCGCATTTGTTCCACCATAGACATACTTCTTGTTCAAGGCAATTTGGCCAAATAAATCAAAAGCCCTTTGTACACTATCATCAAGCCAGGAAATTCCATGTTTGACCCACAAATCATAAACTTCTGGTTTTACAGTTCGAAGCATAATGTCTTCAATCCAGTCTGTACCAGCCCACCCACTAGCTGCCCCAGATTCAAGACCTATAGCCCAAGGAGTTTTACCATCAGCTACTATTTTATCGGAAAGAGCAATCATTTCATCCCAGGTTGTTGGCACTTTATAACCAGCAGCAGCAAATGCTTTAGGATTATACCAAACTAAACTTTTAAGGTCGGCAGAAATAAATACTCCACAGAATTTTCCCTGATAAGTACCAAGATCTATCCAGGTTGAGGAGTAATCACTTCGTAGTACATCCATATCCATAAAAGTGCTTAAATCCACTAATTTATTTTCTTTGGCAAATTCTATCATCTGCCCCGGATTCGGTATAGCTGACACATCAGGTGGATTGCCAGCTTCTACTTGAGTAGTTAAAACTGCAGGAAGATCTCTCGTCCCGGTGAATTCAACTTTAATACCAGTTTCAGCTTCAAATGGGGCTACCATTTTATTAAAAGCCTCTGCTTCATTACCGGTCCAAACACCAAGAACGGATACAGTTTTTGAAGCTGCAAATACGCTTGAAGTAAGCATTCCGATTAATAACACTACTAATAATGTAAAGGTAATTTTCTTAAACATTTTTATTTCTCCTTTATTTTTTTAAAATATATGCTTCTCAATTTCTGATTTCTACTCTATAACACATAGCACCTCCTTTCCCTTTGGTTAATTAGTTACTTAGTTAGCTGGTTAATCAGTATATAGTCGTTAGTCGTTGGTATTTAGTTTTAAATACAAGTTTTTAGTTAACAGTTATCCGTTTTCGAATTCTAAGTTATTATTTATTAATTTATTATATACTCTGTCATGGCGAGAGGAGCACTCAATCTTATTCACGAGATACGAGATATAAATTTGATTCCTGAATTTTTATTATTTTACCAATGGAAAGCAGATTTAATTACCACTTTTCCTTTAGATTTAAAAATAGGATTTCTGAAAACTTCACTTAATACTAACTCAGCTGCCCCAATAAGCCATCCATCTTCACCAAGTTGAATAGGGCTAATCTTAATCTCTTTCTTTAGAGGAAAATTATTTTTTATTACTTCTCGCATTGGTTGAAAGATTAACTCACCAGCTTTAGCTCCTTCCCCGCCTACTGCAATTAATTCGGGATCAAAAAGAGAAATAAGGTTAACCACTCCAATACCTAAATTTGTCCCTGCTTCTTGAAAAATATTTCTGGCTGTTTCGTCTCCTTTTCGCGCAGCTTCAAGGGTCATATCTATGGTAATAGAATCTAATCCTCCTCTTTCTTTTATAAACTCTCTCACCAAAGTTTTTTGATTATTAAGTATAGCCTCTTTAGTCTTATTAATAATAAATTTATCTGCTGAAAAAGTTTCCAAACATCCTCTTTTTCCACAATAACACAGTGGGCCATCCTTATCTATAACTATATGACCAAAATCCCCTGCTCCTCCATAACTTCCATGATATATGTCCCCATTAATTACGATACCTGCTCCAATTCCTTTACCAACGGCAATACAAACAAAATTTTTTATATTTTTTCCGACCCCAAAACGTTTTTCTGCTAAAGTTAGAGTATTTACATCTTTATCCACAAAAACAGGAAAATTGTATTCCTTTTCCAGAAATTCTCTGAATCTAATTCCTCTCCAACCTAATATTTCAGAGGACAGTAAAATCCCTTTTTTCTGATTAACTAGACCAGAAACTCCAATTCCAGAACCAATTATTTTGTCTGCTTTAACTCCATTTCGATTAATTAAATCCTGAATTACTTCTATTAAAACTTTTAATATGGTATTTTCATTTTGACCAACCGGACTGGGGGTGAAAATTTTATCTAAAATGAGTGATTTCATATTAATTAAACTAATAACTATACCATCTAGCCCAATTTTTGCTCCCAATATAAATCTATCATTACAATTAAATTCAATTAAAATTGGTCTTCTTCCTCCACTGGACTCTTCTTCTCCTGTTTCATAGATAAAGTCTTTTTTAATTAAATCTGCCACAATATTAGAAACAGTGGACAACCCCAGGCTGGTAATATCTGAAATTTTGGTTCTAGAAATTGGCCCAAAATTCAAAATTGTATTAACCACTAAGGATCTATTTATTTCTTTGATTAATTGTTTATTGCCTCGACGAATATTATCCATAATTCTAAAAATCTTTTTGTTTGTTATACTCCCTTCTATTTATTAAACCTTTGGTAAAGATACTTTATTCACTGAAGCAAGTATCTTATATCACTATTCTACATCACTGGTAAAAAATCCTTCTTTTTTAAAAATTTTTTTTCAACTTTTTTTAATGAGAAAAAATGAAGGGAAAATCTGGAAGATATTATTTCTATTTTAAACTATTAAATAAACTCAGATAATCCTTTAAAAGACGAGTAATTAAGAAATTCTTTCTAACATATTCTTTCCCTGAAATACCCATCTTATCTGCAATCTCTGAATTCCTTAGAAGATATATAACCCTTTCAGCACATTCAGAAATGCCACCAACTAAATATCCGGTACGACGATTATCTACTTGTAAGGGGATTCCACCTACATTACCTGCTACTACCGGTTTTCCTTTCCATAATGCCTCAGTAATCACCAATCCAAATCCTTCTCTTAAAGATTTCTGAATGATCACATTAGAAGCCCTCTGAAAGGCATTGACTTCCAAGTTTTCTACTCCATTTAAATTGGATAGAAGATGTATATCATAATCTTCACCCGCATGGCGAGAAGTTTTTTCGTAATATTCCCATCCCTCCGGATCATCATGAGCCATAGAAGCAATGAGTATTAATTGAACATTCTTAATTTCTTTCTTTACTATTCTGTACATATCGATAACCCCTAGAGGATCTTTCCAGGGATCGAATCTGGAAACCTGGGTTATAATAGGTCTATCTGGGTCTACCTTAAACTTTCTCACTATATCTTCAATCATTTTTTGATCCATTTCAATATTCTTAGGACTTAAAGGGTCAATGGCCGGAGGGATTATGGCAACATTTTTCATTTTAAGATCTTCTTTTACATACTCTTTTAAGGTAAAGACAGCAGCATCATATTTTTCTACAAAGGGTTTAATAAATTGCCATATATTTTCTTGAGCCTGGGTGGGGTCAATATGAAGCCTCCAAACCCATTTCCCTATTTTTTCTCGGCGATAATTTAATATTGCTACTGGCTGCGGATCGTGGATTACTACAAAGTCATATTCATCTTCGAATAATTTTTCATTAAGTTGATTATTTTTTAAAAATATTTTTTTCATCTCTTCAGTAAAAGAAACATCCATACCTTGTAAGCCATTATGGATGGCCTTAGTTACACTAAAAAAATCATCTGAACCCTTTATCACCTGCCATTCAGCTTCTAGCCCAACATCTTTCATTAAGGGAACTAAAGTTGATAAAATCTCTGCTACTCCTCCACCATATGAAGTAGCATTTATATGAATTACCTTTTTCTCCATTAAAGGTAAAGCTAATCTTTTAATTTCTTCAATTTCTTTTTTCCCTACAATATTTATATAATCATCAAGTAATTTTTTTTCAGTTTCAACAACTTCTAACATAATCTTTTGACTCCTTTACCTCGGAATTTATTCTAATTTTTTCAAGTATACAATTGGACATTTAGGACAATCAGGATTCTTGCTGGTACATTTAGTTTTTCCGAGCATCACCATTTGAGCGTGGAATTCATTAAATAACTTGACCTCTTTCGGAAGATTTTGGTAAAAGAATTCCTGAATATGATGGTAAGCAGCCTCTTCCGAAATTAACTTATGACGAGAAAATATTCTTTTGGTATAAGTATCAATAACGAAAAATGGTTTTTCTCCCGCATATAATAATATACTATCTGCAGTTTCAGGTCCAATCCCTTTTATGTTTAATAACTTTTTTCTCAACTCCTCGCTGTCGCCTGAAAACATTTTTTCAGTAGAACCTTCAAACTCCTCAAAAAAGAAAGTTACGAAATTTTTTAATCTTTGTGCTTTAATATTATAATAACCCGAAGGTTTTATCAATTTACTTAATTCTTCTTGGCTTAGATAATAAAATGCATCAGGGTTCAATAAATTTCTTTTTTTTAAATTTTTAATCGCTTTTTCAACATTATTCCAAGAAGTATTTTGAGTAAGAATAGCACCTACCATTACCTCAAAAGGGGAACCTCCCGGCCACCAGTGTAATGGTCCAAAATAATTATATAAACTGTTATAAATCTTTAATAGAATATCCCTTTTTTGCATCTTTGCCTAATTATTCTTAAATAATTGTTCTATTTATAATTAATTCTCCAATGCACCAATTAACCAATTGACTAATTGACCAATTGACTTAGTCGTTAGCTGTAGGGGTCGGATTTATCCGACCCGAAACGGGTTTGATGAATCAAACCCCTACAACAAATTACTTATTTCGGGCAGACACAAGGTCTGCCCCTACTTGTACCTTACAACCTTATTTTTCTTTTTCTTTTTCCTCTTCTTTTTTCCCCAACTCTACGCTCCACGCTGTACGCTAGTTTTGCTAACCGCTCTACGCTATTCTTCACTATATACTCGATACTCGATACTATATACTGTTCTTAAAACTCTCCCTGGTGGGCGTTTTCTAAAAATTTACAGATTAATTTAATCGAACTCTCAATATCTTCCTTGTGACACATCTCTACTACTGAATGAACATATCTGGTAGGAATAGAAATAGTACAAGCGGGTACTCCGGATTTACTCCTTTGTATGGCTCCTGCATCAGTTCCTCCTCCTAATAATATATCAGTCTGGTATTTAATTTTATTTTCTTCCGCTATCTTCCTTAAAAAATCAACTAACTTTTTATTAGAAATAGTATGAGAATCCATTAAAGATATAGCTGTTCCTCCTCCTAAATTAGTAACCATTTCTTCTTCCTTAGTTCCCGGAAGGTCTGAAGCAATGGTAACATCAAGGGCAATGCCTAGATCAGGTTCCACAGAAAACGAAGAAACGGTCGCTCCTCTAAGTCCAACTTCCTCCTGCACAGTTGCCACGGCATATATATCTACATAACAACTTTTGATTCTTTTTAGTGCCTCAATCATAACATAAACTCCAACCCTATCATCAAGGGCTTTAGCAGTTATTATTTTGTTATTAAGTTCTTTAAAATCTCTATCTAAAGTAACAAAATCTCCTGGTTTCACTATCTTTGAAACTTCCTCTTTTTTCAGACCTACATCTATAAAAAGATCTTTAATCTTTGTCGCTTTTTTCTTTTCTTCTTCTTCTAAAATATGAATAGGTTTGGAACCAATCACTCCTCCAATATCTTTTACTCCATGAACTACTACTCTTTGGGCAATTAAAGTCCTGGGGTCAAATCCACCCACTGGAGCAAATCTCAAAAAACCATCTTTATCAATAAAACTTATCATAAAACCAATTTCGTCCATATGTGCAGCGAGCATTACTTTTTTAGGAAGAGAATTGCTCATTGCCTTTTTAGTTTTTTTAATCCCAATGATATTCCCTAATTTATCTATCTTCACCTCATCAGTTACTTTCCCCAGTTCTTCCTTAATAACTTTCTGAATCCTTTCCTCATAACCAGAAATTCCTGGTGTCTCACACAGTTTTTTTAATAATTCCATCCTGTTCTCCTTTCTTTATTTACTAAATAGGTAAAATTTAGTGCCTGGCACCTTTTTTTACATTCCATAAAATATTCTCTGCTGCTCCTACTCCTGCCCCCATTTTAAAATTATAATTAAAGTCGGATAAAGTCTTTTCAATAATGCTCAGGGTCATTATCACTTCATTTTCAGTTATGTTTCCCATATGTCCTAAACGAAATACTTTGCCGGCCAATACTCCTTTTCCCTCTGATACTAAGACACCGTTCTGATATAATTTTTCTCTAAAAGGTAAATCTTCAATTCCAGAAGGATATACTACTGTTGATACAGTATTGGCTCTAATTTCCTGGGAAGGAAGTATACTAAATCCCAATTCTTCCAATCCTGTTTGAAAGGCTAAAGCAAACTTCTGATGTCTTCTAAATCTTTCTTCCAAACCTTCTTCTAATATTATTTTCAGACCTTGATGCAGGGCATTGACCATATTTACGGCATGAGTAGCAAAATATCTTTCTCCCGGTTCACGCATAATAGGTAACCAGCGATTAATATCCATATAATAAGCAAAAATTTTTCCTAAACTATTCCTCCTCTCTAAAGCCCTTTGGCTAAATAATAAATTAGCTAATCCTGGAGGAACGCCAATTGCTTTCTGGTTACCGGCAAAAAGAATATCAATTCCCCAATCATCCATCCGTTCCTCAATGCCTCCCATAGCGCAAACTCCATCTACAATAAACAGTGTTTCAGAATATTTTTTTAAAATTTCTCCTACTTCAATTACCGGAGCACAAACACCGGTAGAAGTATCCACATGAGTTAAAGTTAACGCAGAAAATTTTTTCTCTTTTAGTTTCTGGGTAATTTTTTCTACTTCAACAATCTTACCCCACTGGGAAGCTAAAACTTCTACTTCAAAATCATAAGCTCGGGCGATTTCTACAAACCGATCTCCAAAAAAACCATGTGAGATTACTAATAAACGATCACCCTTTTTCAAAGCATTAACCAAGGCGGTCTCCATGGCTAAAGTCCCAGTGCCAGGAATAATAAAAGGTTGACCTTGTTCGGTCATAACTATAGTTTTTAAATCTTGAAGAGTTTCTTTTAAAGTCTTTACCAATTCAGGGTCTAAGTGCGAAACAGTTTCTTTACTTAAAGCATCTAATATAGACTGCTCAACTGGAGTAGGTCCGGGAATCATCATTAATTTCTTTTTCAAAATTATTTCTTCCTTTCTTTTTATTTTTTTATAAATTTTATAAAAATTATAAATTCTCATCCCTTTTCTCTTTTTAATTTTATCTTACCGATTTTAAAAATCAAACACCTCCCTCATTAAGAGATATTAGGCCATCTCTAAAGATGGGAACAATATTAAAAATATCTAACTGAGCACAAAACTCCAAATCTTTTCTTAAACCAATACTTTCCAAATAACGACCATGCTGAGATTTTCGCAACATCTCTAAAATATTATTTCCAAACTTTTTATAAAGTACTTGAGCAGTTAAATTAGCATCTGCTTCCTGGCAGGTACCGGTAGTAGTAGTAGAGTAAATATCTCTTAAAGAATTAATCAACCTTCCGGCACAAACTGTATCTTCTAAAGAAAAGTGACCTTCTTTTCCTGCGCAAGCCAATAAAATATCTCCTTGAAATTTAGAACAATAATTAAAAGTTGCCTGTAAATTTAAAAAACTGGCTATAATTATCCTAAAAGCACCCCTAACTATTTCCAAGGTCTTTACCCCATTGGTGGTGGAAAAAATAATTATTTTATCTTCCACTATTTCTTTCTGGTATTCTCGCGGTGAATTACCTAAATCAAAACCTTTTATCTTTCTTCCTTCTCTTTCTCCTCCTAATAAAACTTCTTCTTTTTTAAACTGCTGAGTCTTTTCTTTAGCCTGCTCAGGAGACAAAATCGGAACTATACCACGACATCCATAAGCTAAAGCAGTTACTATGGTGCTGGATGCCCTTAAAACATCTATAACTACGATTAATTTACCTGATAATCTTCTATTCTTTATCTCTTCTGGAGTAAAGACGACTTCTAAATTATTCATCTGGTTAGGTATAAATCCTCCTAAATTAAGCTCCAAATTTATTTAATTTTAAGGCATTAGCCATCATTAAAGGAAGGGCATCTACTGCGGCAAATCTTCCCAACTCTC
Organism: Candidatus Infernicultor aquiphilus; assembly: GCA_002782675.1. Classification (GTDB taxonomy): domain Bacteria; phylum Atribacterota; class Phoenicimicrobiia; order Phoenicimicrobiales; family Phoenicimicrobiaceae; genus Infernicultor; species Infernicultor aquiphilus. Next base: position 3,302 of record PFIP01000121.1, on the reverse strand, counting down.
CCTGGGCACAAGCCCTTTCATTGAATCTATCCACATCATCAATTCTAATATAGGGAGAAAATAAGATAAACGGATTCGGATGCCAACTATGTCCCTTCATTATAGCGGGGGTAGAATGATCTCCGGTAACTACCAGAACATCTGGTTTTAATTTTAGCACTTCCGGAATAAATTTATCCACTTCTTCAATTATTTTAACCTTTCCTTCAAAATTACCATCCTCTCCGTAACTATCCGTCTTTTTTATATGAAGGTAAAAGAAATCATATTTTTCAAAATTTTCTCTCAAGGTTTCAAACTCTTCTTTTATTGATTCTCCGGTCTTTAATATTTCCATACCCACCAATTTAGCTAATCCCTTATACATAGGATAAGTAGCTATAGCGGCCGGGGTTAGCTTAAATAATTCATTCATAGTGGGTAAATCGGGATGCTTGGCAAATCCTCTCAATAAAACGGTATTGGCGGGGTAATGTTCTTTTAATACTTCAGTAGCTATCTTAATAAACTCATTTACTACTTCAGCAGTCTTTTTTGCACTGGCCTTTAAAGGTTGGGCAAATTTCATTTTTTCTCCAACTATCTGAGGGTCAGCATCAGAAAGGTCTTCTTCTAAATTTTTTCCTCGAAATACCACTACAAATCGGTGTTCCTTACCTGGGGCAATTATTACCTTAACTTCCCCTATCTGTTTAATCTTATCTTGCATAATTTCACAAATTTTTTCATTTATAGCCGTAGAAATTCTACCTGCTCTACGGTTTACTATTATCCCCTTCTCGCTTAAGGTCGCAAAATTACCTCTACAGGCTAAATCGTAAGGAGTGAGTTCCATTCCCACTCCCAGAGCTTCTAAAACCCCTCTTCCTATCTGATACTTAATAGGGTCGTAGCCAAATAGAGAAAGATGAGCTGGACCACTCCCTGGGGTGATACCACAAGATATGGGATCGGTTAAACCACAAGAAGATTTAGAAGCTAATCTATCTAAATTAGGGATTAAAGCCGTCTGCAGCGCTGTCTTATTATTCTTGTAGGGAAGATCGCCAATCCCATCAGCAACTAAAAGAACAATCTTTGATTCATTTTGAATAGCTAATGATTTTATAATTTCTTCGTTTACCATAATCTTTATCTCTCCTTAATTTTTATTTTTCTGGCTAACTTCTATCAATCTTTCCTTTAATGAAGTGTTTCGATGAAAGGTTTTATTATTTTTAATAGCAATCCATAAAGCTTTTTTAGTACCAATTAATATTACCATCTCTTTCGCTCGGGTAATTCCAGTATATAATAAATTCCTTTGCAGAAGCAAATAGTGCTGGGTCATTACCGGAATAACCACTATTCGATATTCGCTGCCTTGACTTTTATGGACCGTAATAGCATAGGCCAACACTAATTCATTTAATTCAGAAAATTCGTAACCAACCTTTCTCCCATAAAAATTTACTTCTAAAATATGCTCCTCCTCCTCTATATTTTCAATCCTACCTATGTCTCCATTAAAAACCTCTTTATCGTAATTATTTTTAATTTGCATCACTTTATCATTTACTCTAAAAGAATGGTTTCCATATTTAATCTCTTTCCCCTTAAGATTTAAGGCCTCCCTTAGGCAATAATTTAAATTATCTGCCCCTACTTCCCCTTTATACATAGGAGAGAGAACTTGAATATCATCTACCGGATCTATTTTATATTTGGCGGGAAGACGAACAGTACAAAGGTTGATTATCTTTTGAACAGCAAGCTGAGGGTCCTCTTCTTCTATAAAATAAAAATCTCTTTCTCTTTCTCCTTTAATAACCGGATATTTTCCCTCATTAACTCGGTGAGCATTTACAATAATTAGGCTTCTCCGATCTTGTCTAAATATTTTAGTTAATCTCACCACTGGAATAGTTTCAGAATCGATAATATCTTTTAAAAGATTGCCTGGTCCTACCGAAGGTAGCTGATCTACATCACCAATCAAAATTAATATGCTACCGGAAAGAACTGCTTTTAAAAGATTATTCATTAATAAAATATCTATCATAGAGACTTCATCCAAAATTATTACCTCGGCCTGAATAGGGTTTTCTGAATTTTTGGTAAAGATTCCCCTCTTAGGACTATATTCTAATAATCTATGAATAGTCTTTGCTTTCCGACCGGTAGTTTCAGTCAATTTTTTTGCCGCTCTACCGGTAGGTGCGGCTAAAATTATTTTTAATTTTAATTCCTCAAAAAGTTCAATAAGTCCTAAAACAGTAGTAGTTTTTCCCGTTCCAGGACCACCAGTTAACACCAATACCCGATTTAAGAGGACTTTTTCAATCGCCTCTTTTTGCTCTTCTGCAAAAGAAATATCATATTTTTTTTCTAAATATTTTATTTTTTTTGGTACATCTAAATTAATCAGTTGTTGAGGAAATTTAACTAATTCAATTAATTTCTTACTTACTCCTAATTCTGCAAAATAATAAAAGGGCAACCATACCCTATCTTCTTGTAAAATAATCTCCTGGTTATTTTTTAAAACATCTAAGTTTTTTTCAACTAATAATTTCTCAACTTCTAATAATTCACTACTCTGATCAATTATTTCATTAATAATCCCATAACAATGACCTTGATTGGTCAATTCATTTAAAAGGTATTTAATCCCAGCCTTTATTCTCGCCGGAGAAGCAGGTTCGATGCCTAAATTCTGAGCGATACGATCAGCAATTTTAAATCCGATGCCGAAAACATCATCAACTAATTGGTACGGATTTTCTTTTAGTTTTTCAATGGCAGTATTCCCATAAGTCTTATAAATTTTAACTGCGTATCCAGTGGTAATTTGGTAGGATTGTAAAAATATCATCACTCTTTTAATTTCTTTTTGTTGTTCCCAGGATTTGCTGATCACTTTTATTCGTTTTTCGGCAATGCCTTCTACTTCAGTTAGTCTTTGAATATCGTTCTCCAGAACCTCTAAAGTTTTATCACCAAAATACTTTACTATCCTATCTGCAGTTGCAGGGCCAACTCCCTTAATTAACCCGGAGCTTAAATATCTTTTTAAACCAAATAAAGAAGTAGGTAAAATTAATTGATAATCTTTAAAATTAAATTGCCAACCATACTTGGAATTATTGACCCATTCTCCCTTTAACTCATAATCCTCGCCAATGTTTACCGAGGCCATATTTCCAACGATGGTAGTTAATTTATCTTCCTTCCCCGTTTTCACGAGGACAGACTTTTCCAAGCTTATCTTCGCTATGATATAACCATTTTCATTGTTTCTATATACAATTTTTTCTATAATT
>PFIP01000141.1 GCA_002782675.1 Candidatus Infernicultor aquiphilus | reverse complement strand
ATGAAATCATTAAGAAAAACAATAGATATTTTAGATTATTTAAGTGATGTAAATAGAGATGTGGGAGTAACCGAACTGAGTTTAAAATTAAATTTGCCCAAGAGCACCGTGCATCGAATATTAAAAGATTTATTAGAATATTCTATAGTGGAGCAAGAAAAGGATACTTCCAGGTATAGAATGGGGTTACGTTTACTTAAATATTCTAATTCGCTTTTAAGGTCTTTTGACCTTAGACAAATTGCCAAACCTATTTTGAAAAAGGTTTGTAATGAAACCGGAGAAACTACTTTTTTAACTGTTTGGAAAAACGACCAAGGGTTTTGTATAGATTCAATTTTTTCTAGTCAAAATATAAATACTAATCTTTTTGTGGAAATAGGCCGGGAAATGCCTTTTCATTGTACTGCCAGTTCAAAAGTAATTTTAGCTAATCAGCCGATAGAAGATATTAAAAGAATTATTAGCCAAGAACCTCTCTTAAGATATACTCCCAATACCAGGACAGAACCAAAAAAATTATTAGAACATTTATCGGAAATAAAAAATAAGGGTTTTGCAATTTGTGATGAAGAACTTGAAGAAGGAATAAAAGCAATTGCTGCTCCTATAAAAAATATTAAGGGAAAAACCATAGCCAGTATTACTATAACCGGATTAGTCCAAAGATTGAGTTTAAATAATATAGAAAGACTTATTAAAATTGTTACCGATGCAGCTACGGAAATTTCTAAAAGGTTAGGCTATAATAAATTTACCTAAAATAAAATTAAAGGGAATTTTATTATTTAATTAGAAATATTTATAATTATATAATTAATAGATAAAATAAATTTAACTAAAAAACAAAATATTAAATGAAATTAATATATTAAAAAAAATTTATAGTAAGAGGAGAAGCAAAAGATGGCAAAAGTAATTTTAATAGCCTTAGGTGGAAATGCGATAAAACAATCCAATGAAAAAGGATCTTCAGAGGAACAATTCAAGAATTGCTGGAAAACCACCAAACATATCTCAGAAATTATCAAAAACCTTGACCAGGAAGATCGGCTAATCATAACCCATGGAAATGGACCGCAAGTTGGTAATTTAATGGTACAACAAAAGTTAGCTCAAGATACTGTCCCAGCGCATCCCATGGATGTGGTAGGGGCAATGACTCAAGGGCAAATTGGTTATATGTTGCAACAAACCTTAATGAATCATCTTAAAAAAATGGATCTTGATGTACCGGTTTGTGCGATAATAAATCAGGTTTTAGTAGATAAAAATGACCCAGAATTTTTTGGTGAGAAAGCTTCCAAGCCAGTAGGTAATTTTCTAACCGCAGAAGAAGCTAAAGAAATGAAGGAGAATAACCCTCAATATATCATTAAACAGGTTAAGCCAAACGGAGAGCGCTGCTGGAGGAGAACCGTTCCTTCACCAGATCCTATAGCTAATCTAGAAGCTAACGTGATTAAGAAACTAGTTGCCGCAGGGGTAGTTGTTATTGCTTCCGGTGGCGGAGGAATACCAGTGTTAGAAGATGAAGAAGGAAATTACCAGGGGATTGAGGCAGTAATAGATAAAGATCTTGCTGGAGAAAGATTAGCAGAAATAGTAGGTGCCGATATTTTTTTAATTCTTACCGATGTAGAAGAAGCTAAAATTAATTATGGTAAAGTTAATGAGAAAAGTTTAGGTAAAATAACCTTTCAAAAAGCTAAACAATATTTTGATGAAGGACATTTTCTGGCCGGAAGTATGGGGCCAAAAGTGAAAGCTTGTTTGAGGTTTTTAGAAAATGGAGGGAAGAAAGCTATCATTACCTCTTTGGATAAGGCTTTGGAAGCGTTAAAGGAACAAAGTGGAACAATTATAGAAAAAGATTAGATTATAAATTGTAAAAATAAATTAAAAGGAGAGTTAGTCTAAATGTTAAAAGGGAAAGACATATTAAATACTGCTCAGTTTTCACCTCAAGAATTAAATTTGATTATGAATACCGCTGCAAGTTTTGAAAAGCAAGTCAAAGATGGAAATATTATCAGAAATATGGAAGGTAAAATAGTAGCAACTTTATTTTTTGAACCAAGTACCAGAACCCGTCTTTCTTTTGAAACTGCTGCCAATAGGTTGAGTGCTCGAGTAATTTCAGTAGCTGACGCTAAGAGCTCTTCTGTAGCCAAAGGAGAATCTTTGGCTGATACTATTAGGACAGTGGATGGTTATGCAGATGTTATTGTTATGCGTCATCCCATGAATGGCTCTGCCCAGATTGCCGCTGATAATGCCAAACATCCTTTTATTAATGCCGGCGACGGAAGCGGAGAACATCCCACGCAAGCTCTTTTAGATATATATACCATTGGTAAGGAAAAAGGAGCTTTAGGGGGACAGACAGTTACTTTGGTGGGAGATTTAAAATATGGGCGGACCGTACATTCCTTAAGTTATTTTATGACTCTCTATGGCAATAAAATGTTTTTTGTGTCCCCCCAATCTCTACGAATGCCATCAGAAATAACTGTTGACCTTAAGGCTCGAGGAGCAGATATTGAAGAGACTGAAAATTTGGAAAAGGCTTTAGCGGTCAGTGATATTGTTTATGTTACCAGAGTACAAAGAGAACGATTTGAAAATCCATCGGAATATGAGAAACTTAAGGGTTCATATATTATAAATAGAGCTCTGATTGATCAAGCTAAAAAAGGTATTACCATTCTTCATCCCCTTCCCAGAGTAGATGAAATCTCTACTGATGTTGATGATTATGAAGGAGCAGCTTACTTTAGACAAGCTCATAATGGAATTTATATTAGAATGGCTCTTTTAGCTTTAGTAAGTGGTAAAGGATAGGCTAAATTTTAAAATTAGAACAATTTTAATGATAAAAAATATTTTATAAGTAGAGATACAAATGAAAATAGAAAATATTAATATTCCCTTAATGATAAGTGGTAATTTAATTGAAAATATTAATTTAAATGATAATTATTATAGAATGAGGATCAAAGCTCCTCAAATTGCCAGGAAAGCCAAACCAGGACAGTTTGTCATGTTATCTATGTGGAAAAATAAAGATCCTTTCTTAAAAAGGCCATTTAGTTTTTATGGAATTGAATCAGATAGCGGTACTTTTGATATTCTATATAAGGAAATAGGTAAAGGTACACAAATAATGGCTAAATCTAAAGTAGGTGATCTGGTAGAACTAATTGGACCCCTTGGTAATGGTTTTAAGATCCCAGAGAATACAAATAATATAGCTGTAGTTGCACGTGGTATAGGGATTGCTGCCTTGATGCCCTTAATATTAGAAAGTAAGAAAAGAGGGATTGCAATTTATGCTTTCCTATCTGCTCAAACAGGTAATTTACTTTTATGTAGTAATGAGATTAATTCTATTTCTGAAAAAGTATTTTATACTACTGATGATGGTTCTAAAGGAGCAAAAGGGATGGTCACTAATTTTCTGCAGAATGTTTTAAAAGAAGAAGTCATTGATGTGGTTTATGTTTGTGGGTCAAAAAGACTTACCAAACATATAAGAAATTTACAAAGAAAATATAATTTTTTAGCCTTTGTAAGTTTAGAGGAACATATGGCTTGTGGCATAGGTGCTTGCAAAGGTTGTGTGCATAAAACCAATGATGGATATAAAAGAGTTTGTAAGGAAGGACCTATTTTCCCAGTAGAAGAGGTGATTTTTGATGACTAAAGAAGTGAGCTTAGAGGTTGATTTGGGTCCTTTACATTTAAAAAATCCAATTATGCCTGCCTCAGGCACTTTTGATGTAAGATGTACTTTATTAAACGAAAAAGAGCTTAATAGATTAGGAGCAATACTTCCCAAGAGTATTGCTTTCCAAGAAAGAGAAGGAAATCCTGGTCCAAGAATTTGTGAAACTGATTGCGGATTATTGAATGCAGTCGGCGTGCCTTCTAAAGGTGTAGAATATTTTATAAAAGAAGAACTACCTCTATTGAAAAAAGCAAATAACACTATTATTGTTAGCTTGATGGGAAATTCTATCCCAGATTTTTGTAATTTAGCCGGATATCTTAATGAAAATAAAGAGATTTCGGCATTAGAAATAAATCTTTCTTGCCCTAATCTAAATAATGGTATTCTTTTTGGTGTTAACCAAGATAAATTATACGAATTAATCTTTAATATAAAGAAAAACACTTCAAAACCAATTATTGCTAAATTATCACCA
>PFIP01000089.1 GCA_002782675.1 Candidatus Infernicultor aquiphilus | reverse complement strand
TTTACTTCTTGATGAACCGATGAATAGTTTAGATTATCGCACTTCGAAATATCTAAGGACTGAGTTTAAAATATTACAAAAAAAACTGGAGATTACCACCATTTATGTTACTCATAATTTTTACGAAGCAGACGAGATGGCAGACCGAATTGCTGTACTGGATAAAGGTAAATTAGAACAGGTTGGTTCCCCTGAGGAAATATTTTTTCATCCTACCAAAGCAGTTAGTGATTTTATTGGTGAGCCGAATATTTTAAATGGTGATTATTATCATAGATTAAGTTTTCTAAAATCTACGGAAATTAAAGACCATTGAGGCTATAGTAAATAATTTTTATTATTAAAGTGGATAAAATTAGTTTAAGTTAAAATATTTTTTAATTTTTTTAAAAAAAGAAGGATATTTTATAAATATGTTTATTTAAAGATTGGTTTCATAAGATATTCAAGGCACGTTCTGAGAGAAAAGGCAGAAGCTCCAATCCCATAGCAGTCAAATTCTTTATCATAATAATCTACAGCAGCAATATCCATGTGAGCCCACGGAATAAGGGGATCAACAAATTCTCTTAAAAACATCCCAGCCGTGATCACTCCACCGCCAGGACCACCTGAATTTGCTACATCTGCATTGGGAGTATTAATTTGTTCTCGAAGTTTCTCATCATCCATAATGAAGCGATGAAATCTTTCTCCAGCCTTATCTGCAGCCTCAAGAAGCTCCCGAATCAAATCGTCCCAGTCTGAAACGAGTCCGGCAGTATAGTTACCCAAAGCAGTAACAGCTGCTCCAGTAAGGGTGGCTATGTCTATAATAGCGTCAGGTTTTAGAGTCGAGGTGTAAGCAAGCATATCTGCAAGGGTGACTCGTCCTTCGGCGTCTGTATTTTTTATTTCAATGGTTTTGCCATTCATGGCTTTAATAATGTCGTCGGGCCTGTAGGCATTTCCATCAGGCATGTTTTCTACGGCGCCAAAAAGTCCGTGGACTTCATAAGGACACTGAAGTTCGGGGAGAGCATTCATGATGCCGAGCACGTTACAGGCACCAGATTTGTCACCTTTCATCGTTTTGATGCCTTCCCTGGTTTTAATACAGAGGCCGCCGCTATCAAAGGTAACACTTTTGCCTACAAGTGCAATTTTGCCCAAGGGTGTTCCCTTTGGTTTATACACCATGTGAACAAGTCGAGGAGGAGTTTTAGACCCCTTTCCCACATGCCAAAGGGCGAGAAGTCCTTTTTCTTGTATCTCGTGTTCATCAAGGATTGTAATCTCCATTTCATGGCGGGTTGCTATATCTCTGGCAATGGTGGCCATGGTAAGAGGGGAAATAACGTTTCCTGGTTCATTGGCGAGATTCCGAGCATATATCTGGGCTTCTGCCACGTGTTTTCCCTGAGTTATGGCAGCCAAATCTCCTCTATCGAGGCAAAAATGTTCACATTGTGCTACAGGAAAAGAATTGGTTGTACGGTATTTTGTGAAGCGATAGTTTCCAAGAACAGCACCCTCTGCTACAGCTCTACTCATAAGGTCATCTGGTTCTTCTGGTAGAATAAGGGCAAAGGAAGAGAGGTTCATAGTCGTTCCTTTTCTTACAAATTCTGCGGTCATATTTCGGTAAAGAGTGCTCTGTGCCAGCCTTTTTTCAGGTTTTTGGCCTAATCCGATAACGGCGAGCCATCGCACAGATCCTTCTGCGCAGGGAATAAACTGGAGAAAGCCTTTTTTGCGCCATTGGGCAGCTAGATGGCTGTAAGGTGCTACTTCTTCAGGTAGATCTGAATTTTCAAAAAGCATAAAGCCTCGAACATCGAGTTGACCTTTGAACGACGACGGGGTATTAAAAAATTCCATGATGCACCTCCAGAAAAAATAACATAATAAAGATACTATACAACAAAAGAAAAGGAGCACTTAATGACCTAATCAATAAAGTTGAATTCACCGCAAAAAACCTTACCTCCAATGCAGGAGTTTTGCTACTCCTTAATTATACAGAAGAACCAAAGATATTTCAAGAACTTGACGAAATTTTGGTCTTTGATAATAATAGTTTTACCGTTGTTAACGGTGAAGGAGTAAAAAATTAAATTTTCCTTGAAAGGCGGTGAAGAAAATGGTAAAATTTAAATATAGATTCGCAGATTCACCATGAAATTTATGAGGATTTTAATGGAGGCATTGTTTATGAAGGATAATCAGGAAAAAGATAAAACATTCTATATGGAGCAAGCAACACACCTTCACAACTGCCACCTTGTTGTGGATGCTCACTTTGATTTACCTCCTCTCGTTTTGGCGAAACGTCTCAAGGGGGCAACCCATGTTATTGAAAACGACTACCTTCCTGCCTTACGGGCTGGGGGAGTGGGGCTTGTTATTTCTTCTCTTTTTATCCCCAACGAATTTTTACCGGAAATGGGGCTTCGAAGAGCCCTCGATCTTATAAGCGCTCTTCATTCAGAAATGGAAGAAAGCCCTGGACTTTTCTCTCTTTGCCGGAACACAGAAGAGATTAAGCAGGCGAGAGAAAGAGGAGAGCTTGCCATTCTTCTTTCTTTTGAAGGCCTTGAACCTATAGGGAATGACTTATCTCTATTAAGAATTTTTTACGAATTAGGAGTCCGTGGAGTTGGTTTGACATGGAGTCGCCGAAATTATGTGGCTGATGGATGTTTTTTCAATCCAGTAGAAGAGGGCAGAAAGGGCGGTCTCACTGACTTTGGACTGAGAGTAGTAAGGGAAGCAGTCCGTTTGGGGATGTATCTTGATATTAGCCATCTTAACGACGAGGGAGTAGAAGACCTTTTTGCTTTTTATGATGGTCCTGTCATGGCCTCCCATTCGAACTGCCGAAGTCTCACTTTCACGATGCGTAATCTTACCGACGAACTCATTCAAAAATTGGCCTCCCGGAGAGGTGTTATGGGAATGAATGTATGCAGCGCTTTTGTCGGTAACCCAGACAAAAAAAGCCTTGATGAAAAGGACCTTGCGAATCATGTTGATTATATTCGAGATCTTGCAGGGGTAGAGCAGGTAGGGTTTGGGTTTGATTTTTGTGATGAGATGAGAGACTTTTCAAAACCAGACCCCCACCGTAATTATGATTGTATTAAAGGTTATAGCCGATGTATCGAATTTACAGCAGAATTATTGGCCCGGGGGTATAGTGAAGAAGAGCTTGTAAAAATTATAGGGGGAAATTTCCTACGGTTCCTCGAGGAGACTATTCATTAACAAAGGAACAAAATTTTTCCGTCAAATTAAAAAATATAAATAATTAGGAGGTGGGAGCAAGATGAGCATTTTATTAATAAAAGATGGAGACGTTTATGCACCTGAACATCAAGGGGAAAAAGATATACTGGTTATCAATGAAAAAATCTTTTTTATTGACCAAAATATTTTAACCTCAGCATTAAATGCAATGGATAAAAATATAAAAATCATTGATGCTTCAAAGTGTATGGTCATTCCCGGCCATATTGACCAACATGTTCATATTAATGGCGCCGGTGGCGAGGGAGGACCTCAATATCGAACTCCACCCATCCAATTGAGTGAATTTGTGAAAGCAGGTATAACATCAGTGGTAGGGTTGTTAGGTACAGATGGATTTGCCAGATCATTAAAAGCCCTTTTAATGAAGGCAAGGGCATTGGAACAAGAAGGAATAAGTACCTGGATATATACCGGGGCATACGAATATCCTTCGCCAACCATCACCGAAAGCATTTTATCTGACCTCATTTTAATTGATAAGGTCATTGGTTTAAAAATAGCTTTGTCGGATCACCGGGCTTCCCATCCCACGGTAGATGAATTTATAAAAGTGACTTCTGAGGCAAGAGCCGGTGGAATTCTGGCGGGAAAAGCAGGCGTGGTTCATATACATATGGGAGGTGAAAAACAGGGTTTAAACTGCTTGTTTGATATCATTAGAAACACAGAAATACCCATAGAACAGTTTGCGCCAACTCATTTAAATAAAAAAGATGAAGAGCTTTTTCGACAGGTGGTGGAATTTGGCAAAATAGGCGGATATATCGATTTGACTGCCGGCGTTTCAGGGGAAGAAAAATCAAGTCATAGCATAAAACCTGGCAAGGCCATTAAAGAACTGCTGAAAAATGGTATTTCCATAGAAAAAATTACCATTAGTTCCGATGGGAATGGCAGTCTCCCAAAATTTAATGAAAAGAAAGAGTTTGTGGGAATGAGTATTGCATCTGTCTCGTCTCTGCATCAGGAATTTATTAATATGGTAAAAGAAGAAAAATTTTCTATAAAAGAGGCGATTCATGTAACTTCTACCAATATTGCCAAACATTTAAAATTGGATAAAAAGGGAGAAATAAGAGTGGGAAAAGATGCAGATATTATCGCTTTGGATAAAGATACGCTTAAAATAAAACATGTTATTGCCCGGGGTAAAGTATTAATGGAAGATGAAGAGGTCGTAAAATTTGGAACCTTTGAAAAAGAATGAGGCAAGAGAATGATTTGCCTTAATGTAAATTGGGGAATTAGTCAATGATAAAAAAAACAATGCAGCCACCTGTATGTGCCCCGAATGTCGAAGGATTTATGTTAAAACCGGAATACTGGATAGAAAAAATTGGGGATGCAGAAAAACTAATTTTAAATGAGGTAGAGATAATAGAATTCAATAAAAAATCCTTTAGAAAAATGAAATACAAAGGATTTGAGGAATGGTTATATGATTTGGAAACATATCCTGAAACAATAACCCGAGAAAAGTTATTAAATACCATGAAGAGCTATTCCTCTGGAGGTGTATTTCCCAGCAAGACTTGCTATGATATCCATGCTAAGAAAATTACGAAAACGGTCAAGAAAGAAGTGTTATATCAAGCCAATTTTGACGGTATACCTGATGGAATTCGAGTAGAGTGGGGCATGTTGGTAAAGAGAGAAGACGTAAGGGCTTTCCCTACGGACACTGTATTCGCCGAAGAACCAAAGGGTATCGATTTTGATCTTTTTCAGTTGACCGTCCTGCCGGTGGGGAGTCCGGTAGCAATTTTACATCAAAGCAAAAATGGAAAGTGGTATTATATTCAAAGCATGATTTATAAAGGATGGGTTAAAAGAGAAAGCATCGCTCTGGCAAAAAACAAAAAAGAAATATTTGATTATGCAAATTCAGATAAATTTTTAATGGTAACAGAGAGCAGAATCGAGACAGAGCCCAATCCTTTCATCAAGGAAATATCCAATATTTTATTTCAAATGGGAGACAAGATTCCTTTAATCGAATTTGATGAAATTCCGGAATCGATTCCTATTAATAATTTACACGCTCAATCTCCACACGGTTGTTATGTCGTAAAAATTCCGGTTAAAGATGAAGAAGGACACCTTGAATTCAGATTAGCTTTAATTGCTCGCTCCAATGATATCCGTGAAGGTTATCTTCCTTATACCAGAGGAAATATCATTCGGCAGGCATTCAAATTGTTAGGAGAAAGATATGGATGGAACGGTATGTTTAAAAGAAGAGATTGTTCCCAGTTTATTATGAATGTTTACCAAACCATGAATATTATTATTCCCAGTTACACCCGGATGCAGGAGGAAGGAGCAGCCGGAAAATCGATTGAATTTAGTGGTTCCATTCAAAGAAGAGAGAGCGTATTAAGTAAATTACAACCTGGTGATCCCATTCATTTAAAAGGACATGTCGTCATGTATTTGGGTAAGGTTGGAGAAAATCATTATATTATTCACTCAGGTTCCGGATATGGGATAAAAAGTAAAGATGGAAGGATAAAACCGGTAACCGTTCACGGGATTTTTATTTCGGAAGTACACCAATTGCTTATGAGCGAAGAGAAAAGCTATTTGGAGGCATTCACAACTGCCCAAAAGTTTCTATAATTATTAATTATATTATTTTTATGAGGAGGTGGTGACCTAAAAAAGATTAAATGGAAAATGATTAAAATTCAAAAGAGGCGATGCTAAAGAAAAAATTATTGATTTTTTGTAAAAAAGTAAATAATTTTTAAAGGAGTGTTTATTATGTTAAAAAAAATGTATCTATGGACAATATTAATTGTATTGTTTCTTTCATTGACCTGCCTGACCAATGCTACTACTCCAAAGGATGCTTTGGTTATCGGAGCCAATACAGAAATATTTATTACCAACGATCCTGGAGTATCTTTTGAAGTTCTACCTAATGCTATGGTACAGAATATATATGCCAAACTCGTAAGTGTTGTAGTTAAGGATAAACAATTTATAACAGTACCAGGTCTTGCTGAGAGTTGGGAAGTTGCTCCAGATGGCAAAACCTGGACATTCCACCTTCGCAAAGGATTAGTCTTTGCTGATGGTGATCCTTTAAAAGCAGATGCGGTTGTTTATTCTTTTCAAAGAGTCTTAAAACTTCAAAAATCTCCTTGTTGGTTATTTTCTGACGTATTGGGATTGACAGAGGAAAGTATTGCCGCTCCTGATGATTATACTGTAAAAATAGTTACCAATGGTGCCCCTTCGAATGTTGTACTCACCATGGTGGGTAATACTCTTAGTGGTGTTTTAAATCCGAGGGTTGTAAAAGAACATGAAGTAGATGGTGATATGGGACAGGCATGGCTTATGGACCATAGTGCAGGTGCGGGTCCATATAACCTTGAGGAATGGGACCGAAAGATAAAGGTAGTGCTTAAAGCCAATGAGAATTATTGGAGAGGAGCACCTAAGATTAAGACTGTAATCCTTCAAGATATTCCGGAACCTACCGATCAACTTTTACTTCTGAAAAAAGGAGATATCGATGTAGCATGGGACTTAACCGCTGAACAGGCTAATTCCTTGAAAGGTGGTCCTGATGTTTCCATTGTTACTACTCCTGGACAAAGCGATGAGTATGTTGGTATGAATGCTGGTTGGGGACCTTTTAAAGATGTAAGAGTAAGACAAGCAGTGAAATATGCCATAGACTATAATGCAATAATCGATAAAGTAATGACCGGTTTTGCCATAAACAATCAGCAATTTCTTCCGGTAGGATACTTTGGCTATGTTGAGAATAATCCTTATTATCAGGATATAGAAAAAGCAAAAACACTTATGGCTGAAGCAGGATATGCCGATGGTTTCGATGTAGAAATAGTGACAAATACAACAGAACGTCGAAAAACTGAAGCTGTAGTCGTTCAGGAAAATCTTGCCAAAATAGGGATAAGAGCTACGATAAATCTGATGCAGGCATCGCAAATGTATGCAAAATTCAGGGAACAAGGATTACAAATAATCGTCGCTGGTTGGGGGGTTGATTATCCGGATGCAGATGCCCTTTCTAATCCTTTTGCTAATTATCGGGTGAAGCAACTTGCCTGGAGATGTGTCTGGTACGATGATTATGCCGCTGATCTCACCGAGGCTGCGAGCAAAGAAATCAATGAAGACAGGCGATTCCAAATGTATCAGGATCTTACCAATTACTGGCATATATATGGTCCATTTGCCATGATGTATCAACCGATTCAATTCTGGGGAGTAAGAAATGAAGTAAAAAATTATGATAAAGCTGCTGAAGGTTATTCTGTACACTATGACCTTACGGAAGTTTATAAATAATAATGGTTAAAAATTGAAGTTTTAAAAGAAAGGATTGTAGTTCATCTGTGAATAGCGGTTTTAGGATTGACGTTCCGATATTTTAGAGATGATTTTCTATCCTAAAACCGCTTTTATTTTAGAGAAATGATTGATTTATAAAGATTTAGAGAAATGAAGGAAGATATTTAATGAAACTGGGAACTTATATTATAAAAAGAATTTTTTTAATGGTCATTGTTATGTTGGGAGTAGCAACCATCGTTTTTTTTATCACTCGTGTTATTCCTGCAGACCCGGTGGGAGCCATATTAGGTGGAAACGCCCCCATAGAACGCGTTGATGAAATGAGACATCAACTTGGTTTGGATAAACCGATAACCTTACAGTTCATTGATTATATAAAGGGCATAGTTCATGCAGATTTTGGAATATCTCTCAAATCAAATCGGCCTGTCTTAAAAGATATAATAAATTATTTCCCGGCTACTATTGAATTAGCAATTGCTTCTATGATTTTCGCAGTAGTAGTCGGAGTGGTTCTGGGAGTATATTCTGCAATCTACCGAAATAAACCTATCGATCATTTTTCAAGAATATTTTCTATTTTAGGGGTATCGATGCCAGTTTTTTGGCTCGGTTTATTGCTATTATTATTATTTTATTATCATTTAGATTTGCTTCCCGGTGGAGGGAGAAACAGTCTATTTATCTTTTCCCCGCGTATTACAGGACTCTTACTCTTAGACTCTATTATTGCTGGAGATTGGATAGCTTTTTGGGATGGACTTAGCCACATTATACTTCCTGCCTTTGTTCTCGGTTATGCTTCAGCGGCATCAATAGCAAGAATAATGAGAGCAAGCATGCTGGATATTCTAAGACAAGATTTTATAAGGACCGCCAAATCCAAGGGGCTTTCCAAAAGGGTGGTCATCTATCGTCATGCCCTTAAGAATGCATTGATACCGGTGGTGACCATTATAGGACTTTCTTTTGGGAGTCTTTTAAGTGGAGCTGTGCTTACGGAAACTATTTTTAGCTGGCCTGGCCTGGGTAGATATATCGTTAATGCTTTGCTGGTATTGGATTATCCGGCAGTAACCGGAGGGACGCTGTTTATTGCATTTGTGTATTCTCTTGCCAATTTGGTGGTTGATATTTCTTATGCCGCTCTCGACCCAAGGATGAGAGTATAAAGAAAGGAATAAGGAAAATTGTTAAATACTGTAAAAAATATAGGGCAAAAAGAAAAAATAAAATTGTTTCTTGAGCAAAGGAAGCCTATTATTGAAGATTGGAAGCATACTTATTATCTATGGAAGAGTACACCTCTTGCCATGATTGGAACCGTAATTATTTTTATATTTTTAACTATAGCAATTTTTGCTCCCTTATTGACCTCCTATAGTCCGACCGAACAATTTATGGAAGAAAGGTTACTCTCTCCGAGTTCCCAGCATATTTTCGGTACAGACCAATATGGTCGGGATATATTTAGCCGGGTAGTTTACGGTGCAAGGGTTGAGGTGTGGATTATTTTTATCGTGTCCATCATCAGTGTGATGATTGGCATCATTGTTGGAATTACCGCCGGTTATTTCGGGGGTGCTGTTGATGAAATTCTAATGAGAATAACCGATATGTTTTTAGCTTTTCCAAGATTAATTTTGGCAATGGTGCTGACTGCAGTACTGGGACCAAATCTAACCAATACGATGATAGCCATCTCACTGGTGGATTGGACGGTGTATGCGAGACTGGGAAGGGCAGAAGCAATGAAAGTAAAATCTCAACCATATATTGAGGCAATAAGAGCAGTAGGGGCGAAGGATTTGAGAATCATTGCTTTTCATGTTTTGCCCATGTCTATATCTCCGGTAATCGTTCAACTGACTTTAAGAATGGGAACCATTATTCTTACCGCAGCAGGTCTTGGATTTCTTGGTCTTGGAGCACAACCTCCCACGCCGGAATGGGGAGCCATTGTCAGCGATGGACGAAATTATCTTGTAAACCAGTGGTGGATAAGTACTTTTCCGGGTATGGCCATAGCTTTTGTCGTTTTGGGTTTTAATCTTTTAGGTGATGGTATTAGAGACATATTAGACCCCAGGCTTAGGAGGTAATGGATGCAAAAGGTGAGAGGGGATCTCTTAAATATAAGTAAACTTAAGGTGGTCTTTTATACTTATCGCGGAATCATTAAAGCATTGAATGGCGTAGAACTATGGATGAACAAAGGTGAAAGGCTGGGCATCGTCGGAGAAACGGGATGCGGTAAATCCGTAACGGCATTATCCATCATGGGTTTAATAGAACAACCTGGTGAAATCATGGAAGGAGATATCCTATTTGGAGATAAACTATTGACCTCTATGCAAGAAACTTCCTTGATTAATATTCGGGGTAAAGAGATATCGATGATCTTTCAGGAACCGAATGCTGCCCTGAATCCGGTGATGAAAGTAGGGTTTCAGATAGCGGAAAGCATTAGTAAGGTAAAGAATAAAAAGATAGGGAAGGAAGTATATGTAGAGGTTAGAAGAATGTTGGAAATCGCGGGTCTTGATTGGGAAAGAACCATCAATCTTTATCCTCACGAATTAAGCGGAGGCATGGCGCAAAGGGTTATGATAGCCATGGCTTTGTCTTCTAATCCAAAACTGCTTATAGCAGATGAACCGACTTCTGCCCTTGATGTGACCATACAAGCGCAAATCCTGGAATTGCTTGATGAATTAGTGAAGAAGTTTGGCAATGCGGTGATATTAATTACCCATAATATGGGAGTTGCAGCGGAATTCTGTGATAAAATGGCGGTCATGTATGCAGGGAACATGGTTGAATATGCCAGGACGACAAATATTTTTGAAAATCCTCATCACCCTTATACCAGAGGGCTTCTTAAAGCAGTGCCAAAAATAGGGAGGACAGATGAACTTCAGAGTATACCAGGGATTGTGCCGGATTTAGTCAATCCGCCTTCCGGTTGTCGTTTTCACCCAAGATGCAAGCACGCCATGGATATTTGCCGAAAAGATTT
This sequence comes from Candidatus Infernicultor aquiphilus, assembly GCA_002782675.1. GTDB lineage: Bacteria > Atribacterota > Phoenicimicrobiia > Phoenicimicrobiales > Phoenicimicrobiaceae > Infernicultor > Infernicultor aquiphilus. Next base: position 1,503 of record PFIP01000089.1, on the reverse strand, counting down.
TCCGCCTCTGGTAGAAATTAAATCCGATCATTATGTAGCCTGTTATTTATATGGGAAGGAAGATATACAAAATGCAAACAGCTGAAGCGAAAGGGGAAATAAAAAATTTAATATCGATTGAGCATCTTAAAAAATACTTTGCCATTAAACAGGGTTTATTCTCTTCCGTCAAGTATGTGAAAGCGGTGGATGACATTTCTTTTGATATTCCTAAAAATAGTGTCTTTGGCATTGTCGGTGAATCCGGTTCCGGAAAAACGACCATAGGGCGAACCATACTTCGGTTAATAGAACCGAATTCGGGTGTTATTCGATATCTTTCGACAGATATTCTCTCTCTTAACGCAAGGGAACTCCGCATCTTTCGTCGGAAAATGCAGATTGTTTCTCAAGACCCGTATAATTCGCTTCATCCCAGAAAACTGGTAAAAAATATTATAGGAGAAGGCCTGCAGATTCATTTTAAACTTTCATCGGAAGAAATCTACCAAAGGGTAAAAGATATTCTTGAACAGGTTGGTTTGCGGGAAGAGCATATGTTCCGGTATGCTCACGAATTTAGCGGAGGCCAACGCCAACGTATTGCCGTAGCCAGGTCCCTTGTTTTAAAACCAGAATTTCTGGTGTTGGATGAACCCACATCTGCCCTTGATGTTTCGGTACAGGCAGTTATTTTGAAAATGTTAAAGAGTCTGAAGCGAGACTTTTCCTTAACCTATCTTTTTATTACCCATAATTTAGCTGTCATCGATTATATGGCAGATTATATAGCAGTGATGTATCTTGGTCAGATTATGGAGATCGGGTCAAAAAATGACATATTTTCATGTCCTATGCATCCTTACACCTTACTTCTCCTGAATTCAATTCCCCATCCTGATCCGAGAAAGAAAAAGAAAAAAGTCCTTCCCAAAGGTGAAATTCCGAGTCCGATAGACCCGCCTCAGGGCTGCAGGTTTCACACCAGATGTCCTTTTATGAAAGATAAATGTGTCAATGAAGAACCTGAAATTAGAGAAATAAGTAAAGGACATTTGGTGAAGTGTCATTTTCCATTAAATTAATAGAAAACTTGTTACCTATTACGGATTAGCCTCGGCTTTTTCAATTCATGGCGACCTTTGATGCTAGTAGAGCGTTTCTTTAATAATGTTACAATGATTTGTCATTGCGAGCGATAGCGAAGCAATCTCAAGTCCTTATAAATAAAGGGATTGCTTCCCCTGCTTTCGCAGGGGCAGGCTTACTTTGCTCCTCGCAATGACAGAACAAAATGTAAAGATATTTAGAGAACGCTCTACTAGTAAATAATTTTTATTATTATTAAAGTGGATAAAATTAATTTAAGTTAAAATTTTTTATATTTTTTTAAAAAAAAGAAGGATATTTTTAAAAATAGGTAGTATAATATAAAAAGATTTATAAAATGGAACATTTTTCCATATTATGGAACAATATAAAAAAGTTAAGAGCAGATGAAATCATTAAGAAAAACAATAGATA
>PFIP01000015.1:51583-57485 GCA_002782675.1 Candidatus Infernicultor aquiphilus | reverse complement strand
GGCCAAACAAGTAGTTATTGAGCTTATAAAAGGTCCTGACAGTTCCGACCTCTATTCTACCATTCCCGAAGGCACTCGAGTTAATGAAGTATATATTGCTGATGATATCGTTTATGTAGATCTATCTGAGGAAGTATTTAAAAACCACACCGGAGGTAGTAGCGGTGAGTTAATGACCGTTTATTCTATAGTAAATAGTTTAACTGAAATTTCTCCGATTAAAGGTGTTCAAATATTAGTGGAGGGAAATGAGAGGAATAGCTTAGTAGGTCACGTAGACATCAGTATGCCTCTTCTTAGAGATGAAGATTGGATTAAACCATCATAAAATTGCCAGAATAATGAAAGCTAAAATAGGAAGGGAAGATAAAAATTAGTATCACCAATTTTTCTCTAATTTTTAAAAATAAGATTATCCTAATTGCCCTTATAACCTGGATTTTAAATCAGGCTATAAAGCTATTTATATTTTATATTACTGAAAAAAAGTGGGATATGATGAGATTTTTTGGGGCAGGAGGAATGCCGAGTACCCATTCAGCCCTGTCTATGTGTGTTGCAGTTACTATTGGTTTTACCGAAGGTTGGGATTCTTCTTTATTTGCCTTAGCTTTAGTAATCTCCTTTATTGTTATGGCCGATGCTGCCGGAGTAAGGAGAGAGACCGGTGAACAATCTAAAGTATTAAATAAAATTATCCTGGAATTTTTTGCGGAAAGAAAGATCAGAGATAAAAATTTTGAAGAATTAATTGGACATACTCCCTTTGAAGTTATAGTAGGAGCTTTTATAGGAATTATAATGGCTTGTATATTATATGGTAAATTGAATTTTTAACTTAATAGAAGGAATAAGTAAAATTTTGCTCTGAGGTGAATTTATAGCTTTGAAAAAATTAGTAAAAGAGCGTTTAGATATATTGTTGGTGGAAAAGGAATTTTTCGCTTCCAGAGAGAAAGCAAAAAGGGCTATAATGGCTGGAGAAGTATTAGTAGAAGGAAAGAAGTCCACTAAAGTAGGGCTAAAAATTAAGGTGGATAGTAATATTTCTGTATTAAAGAAAGAGACTGTTTATGTAAGTAGAGGTGGAGAAAAATTAGAAAAAGCCCTAAAGTTTTTTAATATTTGGGTTAAAGGGAAGAAAGCAATCGATATTGGCGCCTCTACGGGAGGTTTTACCGATTGTCTTTTAAAGTTCGGAGCCGAAAAAGTTTATTGTATAGATGTAGGTTATGGACAGTTAGCCTGGAAACTGCAGCAAGATCAAAGAGTTGTAATCATGGATAGAACCAATATAAGATATCTTACTGCAGATAAATTCGATAGTTTGTTTAAATTGGCTACTATAGATGTTTCTTTTATCTCTTTGGATAAAGTTTTACCAGCAGTGTATAATTTACTTGAGGAGAAAGGAGAGGTAGTAGCTTTAATTAAACCTCAGTTTGAAGCAGGTCGGGAGTTCGTTCAAAAAGGTGGATTGGTAAAAAAAGTAGAGGTTCATCAGATAGTAATAAAAAAAGTCGTAGAAGCGTCCCTTAGGTTAGGTTTTAGCATTCAAGGATTGACCTTTTCTCCCCTAAAAGGAGCTTCTGGCAATATTGAATATCTTATCTATTTAACCAAAAATTTTGAAGAAGAGAAGATAAGCTATTTCCCTCATTTAATTGAAGAAGTAGTAGATCAAGCTCACCAAGAACTTTCTCTTAAAAAATAATATATTATCATCTGGTTAAATAATATTTAATTTTATAAAGCAGAGGAGTGGATGAAGAAGTTAAATTAAAGTAAGAGATTATGGGAGTGAAATTCTTGGATATAAGTGAAAATGGAGTTTTAATTTTAAGTTTAATTATTGGTGGAGGGATAATTTGCCTGATTCTGTATATCAAAATAACTAATTGGTTAAGGACTAAAAAATTAAAGCAGAGATTTTCTAAAAGCAGACAGGCAGAAAAAGAAGCAGAAAAAATATTAAGAAAAAAAGGTTATACCATCATAGATGCTCAAAAAAGTAAACCACTCCATATTAGTATTGGAGATAAGATTCATCGATATTTAGTGCGAATAGACTACCTGGTTAGAAAGAGGGGAAAAGTTTATGTAGTAGAAGTTAAAAACGGAGAGAAAGTCCCTTATATTACTAACCGAGAGACCCGAAGACAGATGTTGGAATATTATCTTGCCTATCAACCCAATGGTATTATCTTATTAAATATGAAAAATAAGAGTATCTCTGAGGTTAAGTTTCAATTCGAAATAACCTTTCGTCAATGGCTGATAAAGATAGTATATTTCTTAGCCGGAGCAATTTTTACTTTAGTTTTATATTATTTGCTTCAAGTGAGGACATAGATGAAGATAAAATTAAATAGTGTGGGCTTAGTGATTAATTACGAAAAAGAAAAAGCTCAGGAAATAACTAATTGGATAGTTGATTGGTTAAGCTTTAAAAAGATAAAAGTTTATGTAGAAGGAGGTAAGGATAAAGGAATTAGAAGAAAAGATTTTAGCTGCACTAACGAAAAATTCTTTAACTCAGTGGATTTGATAATTTCTTTAGGAGGAGACGGAACTCTACTTAGGGCGGCTAAAATAGCTGCTACCGATGGGATTCCAATCTTTGGAGTGAATTTAGGAGGATTGGGTTTCTTAACCCAAATCGGTATCGATAACCTGGAAATATTTTTAGAAAAAATATATCAAGGAAAATGTTTCCTTGATGAGAGAATGATGTTAGATGGTATAGTAAAAAGAAAAGAAAAAGAGATAAAGAAATTTACTGCTTTAAATGATATAGTTATTGGCAAAGGGGCATTTGCTCGCCTAATCTCTTTAGCTACTTATATTAATGATGATTATGTTATCACCTATTCTGCAGATGGATTAGTTATTTCTACTTCTACTGGCTCCACGGCTTATTCTCTTTCTGCCGGTGGTCCCATTGTTAATCCTAATATAAATTCTATGATACTTACTCCTATCTGTCCCCATACCCTATCTACTCGGCCTTTAATTATTGGTGAAAATGATCAAGTAAGAATAACTTTAGAGTTGAGTGAGGAAGAGGTAATGGTTACTATAGATGGTCAGGAAGGTTTTACTTTAGAACCAAAAGATGAAGTAATAGTAAAAAAATCTATTTATAAAACCAGATTAATTGCTTTTAAAGAGAAAAGTTTTTATGCTATTTTACGGGAAAAATTAAGATGGAGTGGCCAGGTAAATAAATAATTAAGGTATCCTAATATAATTAGGTGGATATAGAAATAGATGTTATTTCAATTAAACATAAAAAATATGGCTTTAATAAAAGAATTGAATATAGAATTTGAGGAAGGATTAAATGTCTTAACTGGAGAAACTGGAGCGGGAAAATCCATTATCATAGAAGCAATAGATTTAATTTTAGGAAGCCATGCCACTTCTGATTTAATTCGAGATGGAGAAGATAGTTTAATAGTAGAAGGACTGTTTCTATTAACTCCACAAGAGAAAGAGATCATAAGTGATTTAAATCCGGATATGGAAATTGTCGATGAAGAAGGGAATTTACTGATTAGGCGGGAAGTTAGTAGGAAAGGACGGAATAAGTGCTGGGTTAACCAGAGGTTGGTAAATTTATCTATGCTTCAGGATATAGGGAATTTTTTAGTTGATTTGCACGGCCAGCATAATCATCAATCTCTTTTAGATCCTTCTAAACATATAGATTTGATAGATAATCTGGGAGGAGATGAAATTATAAAATTTAGAAAAGAATTGTTTGGTTTTTATCGATTGTGGCGAGACAAGAAAGAGAAGTTATTTCAATTGATCAGAAATAAAGAAGATAATTTAAAGAGGATAGATTTTTTAAAATATCAATTAGATGAAATAGATAAAGCTTCTTTAGTTAGAAATGAGGATAAAGTTTTAGAAGAGGAAGAAATGGTATTAAGAAATGCGGAGAAAATTATTGAGACGATGGAAAAAGTAAATTTCATTCTCTACGAAGGTGGATTAGAGCAGCCCTCATTAAGAGATTCTTTAAATGGAGTAGCTATAGATTTGGGGGAAATTGCTTCCTTAGACCAACGGATAGGAAAGATAAAAGAAGATTTAAAAATAATAGGATATCAACTTGAGGATATCGTTAATGAGATTATAAAATATAAAGATAAGATAGATTTAGATACCAAAAAGTTAAAAGAAATTGAAGGAAGATTAAATCTGATTAATACTTTAAAAAGTAAATATGGTTCTACCATAGAAGAAATATTACAATATCGCCAAAAAATAGATCAGGAATTAAAAACTATTGATTATAGTGAAGATAGGGTTGAAAAATTAAAAGAAGAAATTAATTCCTTGGAAAATAAGATTTCTAATATTTCCCATAACCTAAGCTTAAAGCGGAGAAAGATTGCTGAGGATTTAGAGAAAATGGTAGTGAGGGAATTAGAAGATTTAAATATGAAGAGGTGTCAATTTAAAGTTTCTATCCATCGTTATGAAGATAATGAGGGGATAGAAATAGATGGCAAAAAATATAAGATTGGCCCTAAAGGTATTGATGATATTGAGTTTATAATTTCTCCCAATGTCGGGGAAAGATTACGTCCTTTGGTTCGGATTATCTCGGGAGGAGAAGTATCAAGAATTATGCTGGCTTTGAAATCAATCCTCTCCGAAGTCGATCAAGTTCCCACTTTGATCTTTGATGAAATCGATAGTGGAGTAGGGGCGCGCTTAGGTGAGGTTATTGCTCAAAAATTGAAGAATCTTTCTGAGGGTAGACAGATAATTTGTGTAACCCATTTGCCTCAGATAGCTTGTAGAGCCAAGAGGCATTTTTATATTGAAAAATATGTTTTAAATGATCAGACCGGGATAAGTTTAAAAGAAATGAAGGGGGAAGAACAAATCCAGGAAATTGCTCGTATGTTAGATGGCAATCAAGTTAGTGAGATTACTATCCAGCACGCCCAAAAAATGTTAAATAGATAATACAGTAATAGGTAATGTGTAATGAGTAATAAGTGAAGATAGCATAATAGCGGATAGCGTATAGCGTATAGCGTTTAGCGTTTAGGTAGGAAAGAGGAAACCAGAATTTGCTAAATAGAAGACGGAAGAGAAGACAGTATATTGAATTCAATTGGTAAATTGGCCAATCGGTCAATCGGTCAATTACTATAAGGTTGTTAGCTTATGAAAGAGAAGATTAATGCAAATAAAGATAAATGGCTGCAAGAAATTGTCACACAAAAAGAGATTCAGAGTACTTTAAAATCCATAATCCATTCTACTGATGATGCCATTTCCGTAGTAGATGAAAAAGGTTTGCATACTATCATTAACCCTGCTTATACCCGACTTACCGGTTTAACCGAAGAAGATGTATTAGGGAAATCACCTACTATTGATATTGCTGATGGGGGAGAAAGTATGCATTTAAAAGTGCTGAGGACCGGGAAACCAGTACATGGAGTGAGAATGAGAGTGGGTCCTAACCGTAAAGAAGTAATAGTGAATGTTGCTCCAGTTATAGTAGATGGAGTGTTAAAAGGCAGCGTGGCAGTAATTCACGATGTTTCTGAAATTAAATATTTAAATGAAGAGTTAGAGCGAGTTAAAGAAAGGGTTAGACATTTAGAATCAAAATATACTTTTGCAGATATTGTGGGGGAAAGTAGGGGTATGATTATTGCTAAAGAACAAGCGATGAAAGCTGCCCAGACGCCAGCAACTGTTTTGCTTCAGGGAGAAAGTGGAACTGGGAAAGAATTATTTGCTCATGCTATCCACCATGCCAGCAAAAGGAATAATAAACAATTTATCCGAGTGAATTGTTCTGCCTTAGTGGATACTCTATTGGAGAGTGAACTTTTTGGTTACGAGGGAGGGGCATTTACCGGGGCTA
>PFIP01000015.1:0-51548 GCA_002782675.1 Candidatus Infernicultor aquiphilus | reverse complement strand
GATAAAGGAACTATATTTTTAGATGAAATCGGAGTAATGAGCTTGAATTTACAGGCTAAGTTGTTGAGAGTTCTTCAGGAAAAAGAGATTATAAGAGTAGGAGGGGGGAGTCCGGTTAATGTAGATGTAAGAATAATCTCTGCAACCAACATTGACTTAAAAAATGCTGTAAAAGAAGGAAGATTAAGGGAAGACCTTTATTATCGATTATATGTTATTCCTATTTATATCCCCCCTTTAAGAGAAAGAAAGGAGGATATGCCTCTTTTAGTAAATAATCTGATTAGAAAATCTAATCAAGATTTTGGTAGGAATGTAAAAGGGATTTTGCCAGAAGCTCTAAATATATTATTGGATTATGCCTGGCCGGGAAATGTTAGAGAATTAGAAAATGTTATTGAAAGAGCAGTAATAAATATGAAATTAAGTGAAGAATCAATTTTACCCAAACATATTCCTCCTTTAATCGATTTATATGAAGTGGGAATAATTAAAGAAAAATTGATTAGTGATTCTAAAAATACTCCTTTCGCTGATTTTGATTGGGGTAAAAATAATCTAAAAAATATAAAGGACCTTACAGAAAGGGTTGCCCTAATAAATGCATTGAAGTCTACCAATGGGGACAGTTTAAAGACTGCAAAAAAGTTAGGAATTAGCTTGAGGAGTTTTTATTACAAGATTAAAAAGTATAATATCAAAAAGATATATGAATGCAAGTAAAGGACAATTGACCGATTTACCGATTGACCAATGCACCGATTGACCGATTAAATTAGTAGTTAGAAAAAAATCGTTTGGTTGTAGGGGCACAATGCCTGCCTGTGCGTGCCTGCCTGTGCGTGTACGCACGCAGACAGGTCCGCACGCAGACAGGAATTGTGCCCTCTCCATATTATTGAAACTAATAACCACAATTTGATTACTATACAAATGTAATTATTGACAAAATATTGCACATAATGCTAAAATATGCAAATATATGCAAATGAAAATAAAAATAAAATATCTTGATTTATTTAAAAAGTAGCTTTTTTAGTCAGTAAAAGCTATTTTTTTTATTTTATTTTTTACTATAAATTGGCATAGAAATTGCTTTAATAAAATATATAGGAAGTATAGAGGAGATATAGATGTATAAAAAATTAAAAATATTAGTAATAAATCCTGGCTCAACTTCTACAGCTATTGCTCTTTTTGAAGATGATAAATTATTGGATAAAGAAATAATCAGACACGGCTTAGAAGAATTGTCGAAGTATAAAAAAATAACCGATCAGCATAAATTTAGAGCAGAAATAATTATTAATTTTTTAAAAAAGAAAAACATTGAAATCAATTCTTTAGATGCGATAGTGGGCAGAGGAGGAGTCTTAAAACCGGTTCATAGTGGAACTTACCAAATAAATGAATTAATGGTGGAAGATTTAAAAGAAAGGCCACGGATAGAACATGCTTCAAATTTAGGAGCAATTATTGCTTATGATCTGGCCCAAAAAGCGGGAGTGCCATCTTTTATTGTTGATTCAATAGCAGTTGATGAGTTTGAACCGATTGCTCGAATTTCGGGAATGCCTGAGATGGAAAGAGAAAGTTTATGTCACGCTCTTAACTTAAAGGTAGCAGCAAGAAGAATGGCTCAAGATTTAGGGAAATCTTATCCAGAACTTAATTTAGTAGTGGTTCATTTAGGGGGTGGAATTTCAGTAAGTGCTCATAGTAAAGGCAGAATGATAGATGTGAACAATGCAAGTGCAGAAGGACCATTTAGTCCGGAAAGAACTGGGGGTTTACCTAGTGCGGAATTGGTAAAACTATGTTACTCCGGAAAATATACTCTCCGAGAAATGTTAAAGAAAATTATGGGACAGGGTGGATTAGTAGCTTATTTGGGTACGAACAATTCTTTAGAGGTAGAAGAAAGAATTAGTAAAGGAGATAAGAAAGCTGAATTATTGTATCAGGCTATGGCCTATCAAATAGCAAAAGAGATAGCAGCGATGGCAGCTGTGTTAAAAGGAGAAGTAGACGCTATAGTTATAACTGGAAACGGAGCAAGAGATAAAGGTGCATTAGGCAAGACTTTTATAGGTTGGATAAAGGAAAGGGTCAATTTTATCGCTCCTATTACTGTATATCCTGGAACTGATGAAATGAAAGCTCTGGCTTTAGGGGCAGTCAGGGTATTAAAAGGAGAAGAAGAGGCTAAGGAATATAAGTAAAATGTATTTAAAAATAAAAAATATAAAGGAGGATAAACCATGTCGATAAATATTGAAGAATTTTACTCTGTTTTAGCTTCGAGAATGAAGGCTTCAACCATACGAGAAACTTTAAAAATAATTCAAAGGTCTAATGTTATATCCTTAGCTGGTGGTATGCCTGATCCTGCTACTTTCCCGGCTAAGGAAATAAACCAGGTAACCCAACAAATATTGGCCAAAAATAGTGCTTGTGCCTTACAATACAGCAGTACTGAGGGTTTACCAGAATTAAGAGAATTAATATTAAATTGGTTTTCTGAAGATAATAAAAAACTAGGATTAGATAATATTGTAATTACATCAGGTTCCCAGCAAGGTTTAGATCTGATGAGTAAAGTTTTATTAAACCCCGGAGATATAGTGATAGTAGAATTACCCAGTTATTTAGCAGCTTTAAATGCTTTCCGTAGCTATGGAGGAGAGATGAAGGGTATTTCTATGGATAATGAAGGTGTAGAGGTGGATATTTTAGAAGAGACACTTACTCAACTTAAAAAGGAAGGCCAAAAGGTGAAATTTATCTATACTATTTCCAATTTTCAAAATTCTGCTGGAGTAACTATGTCTTTACCGCGGCGAAAAAGAGTCCTGGAAATAGCTCAAAAATTTGAAGTATTTATTTTAGAAGACAATCCTTACGACAAACTTAGATTTGAAGGAGAACCACTTCCTTCTATTTATTCTTTAGATAATGAGGGTTATGTGATTAGTTTAGGGACCTTTTCCAAGATATTATGTCCTGGTCTAAGATTGGCCTGGGTTTTAGGGGATAAAAAAATTATTGAAAAAATAGTAATTATGAAGCAAGCAACTGATTTGTGCACTACTATTTTAAATCAATTAATTGTTTATGAATACTGCCGTCAGAACGATATAGATAAAAATATAGAATCAAATATTAAAATTTATAGAAAAAAACGAGATGTTATGTTAAAGGCATTAAGCAAATATTTTCCGTCTGAAGCTTCCTGGACTAAACCTGAAGGCGGTTTTTTTGTTTTTGTTACCTTACCTGAATATATTGATGTGGATGTTATGTTTCCCGAAGCAATTGAAGAGGGAGTAGCCTATGTGAGTGGTTCTGCATTCTTTGCCAATGGTAAAGGGAAAAATACGATGAGGCTTAGTTTTTGTTACCCTAAAGAGGAAGATATTGAGGAAGGAATTAAAAGATTAGGAAAAGTGATTAAAAAGAGAATTAAAAATTAAATTAGTATCGAGTATATAGTTATATAGCAAAGAAAGAAAGAAAAAAGAAGAAGAAAGAATTAAGAAGACAGGCGAGACGCCTGTCCTACGGGCAGACACAAGGTCTGCCCCTACGACTTATTCACTAACGACTATTTTAATTGGTAAATTGGTAAATTAGTAAATTGGTCAATCGGTGCATTGGTAAATCGACTAATTGGTAAATTTTTAATAAAGAGGTGATAAGAAAAATGTTAAGAACTTTTAATGAAGTTTTAGAAAAGGCCAAACATTATGGAACTAAAAAAATGTCAGTAGCTGCTGCTCAAGCTGAAGATGTTTTACGAGCAGTGGAAGCTGCTCGACAGGAAGGATTAACCAATTCAATATTAGTGGGTGATAAAAAGGAAATTATTCAAATAGCTAATAAAATGGGTATTGATCCTACCAATTACGAAATAATAGACCAAATAGATAAAACTGAAGCTGCCCGGTGTGCGGTAGAGTTAGTCCGCAATAAAAAAGTTTCCATATTAATGAAAGGAATGATGGGAACTGCCAGAATTTTAAAAGCTGTTTTAGATAAAGAAGTGGGTTTACGAACTGATAGAATGCTCAGTCATGTCTATACCCTGGAGGTCAAAAATTATGATCGTCTACTTACTATGACTGATGGAGCTATGTGCATCAGTCCAGATTTGAAACAAAAAGCTCAGATAATTCAGAACGCTATCTATTACGCTCATTCATTAGGAATAGAAAAACCTAAAGTGGCAGTGGTCTGTGCATTAGAATTGGTAAATCCTGATATGCCAGCTACTATAGATGCAGCTTGTTTATCTAAAATGAGTGAGAGGGGACAGATTATAGGGGGGATAGTGGATGGACCATTAGGTTTTGATAATGCTATTTCTAAGGAAGCTGCTTTGCATAAAGGCATTGAAAGCCCAGTTTCCGGAGAAATAGATATAATATTAGTACCAAATATTGAAGCAGGGAATATTTTTGCCAAGGGTTTAGTTTATTTAGCTAAAGCAGTACCAGCAGGACTACTTTTGGGTGCAAAAGCTCCGGTAGTATTAGTTTCTCGGTCTGACAGTGCACAATCAAAATTATATTCTATTGCTCTGGGAGTATTAATGAGTGAGATGACTGAAATTAAACCGAATCAGATGATCTAAGAAAGGTGATATTTTTATGGCCAAAGATTATAAAATATTAGTAGTAAATCCTGGCTCAACTTCTACCAAAGTAGCCTTGTTCTCTAATGAACAATTTTTATTTGAAAAAAAGATTAAACATAGCAATGAAGAATTATCCATTTTTTCTAAGATTATCGATCAATACGAATTTCGGTTAGAGATAATTTTAAATTTCTTAAAAGAAAAGGGGATTGACTATTCTACTCTTGATGCGGTAGTGGGAAGAGGAGGACTACTAAAACCTATTGCCAGTGGAACCTATCGAGTTAATGAAAAGATGTTAGAAGACCTCCGTAAGGGAACAAGCGGTGAACATGCTTCTAATTTGGGAGGAATACTTGCTTCTGGAATTGCCAAAAAGTTATCTATTCCTGCCTATCTAGTTGACCCGGTAGTAATTGATGAAATGAAACCTATTGCCAGAATTTCTGGTATGCCAGAAATTCCGAGGGTTAGTATCCTCCATGCTTTAAATCAGAAAGCAGTTGCTCGAAAGGCAGCTTTAGATTTAGGCAAAAAGTATGAGAAAGCAAATTTTATTATAGCTCATCTGGGCGGAGGAATTTCAGTTGGGGTACACTGCCAGGGTAAGGTTATTGATGTTAATAATGCACTTAATGGAGAAGGTCCTTTTACTCCGGAAAGGAGCGGTGGAGTTCCGGTTGGCGCCCTGGTTGAACTTTGTTTTTCTGGTAAATTTACTAAAGACGAAATTATGAAAAAGATAAAAGGTAAAGGTGGATTAGTAGCTTATTTAAATACTAATGATGTTAGAGAAGTGCTAAACAGGATTAAACAGGGAGATAAAAAGGCCAAGCTGATATTAGAGGCAATGGCCTACCAAGTAGCTAAAGAAATCGGAGCAGGAGCTACAGTATTAAAAGGTCAAATAGATGCTATTATTCTAACTGGCGGAATAGCTTATGCTAATGAGTTTATTAATATGGTAAAAGATAGAATAAGTTTTTTATCTTTAGTTATGATCTATCCTGGCGAGGAAGAAATGTTAGCTTTGTGTAATGGTGCCTTAAGAGTCCTGAAAGGTGAAGAGGTGGGAAAAATATATTGAGTAAACGTATAAAGATATTTGTGGGGGGTTTTGGAAGTGGAAAAACAGAAATTGCCATTAATTATTCGATCTACTGTCGAAAAAATTACCGTCAGGTCGCTATTGTAGATTTAGATATTGTTAATCCTTATTTTAGAACTCGAGAAGCGAAAGATGCCTTAAACCTTAAAGATATAAAGGTGATTGCTCCCCAAGATGAGTGGGCTTATGCCGGTTTACCCCTAATTTCTCCCGAAATAAAAGGTTTAATCCAAGATGCAGATTATCATTTGATTCTTGATGTAGGAGGAGATGATATAGGTACAGTCGTTTTGGGTAACTTTAAATCTTTCCTCCAAGATTTAGATTATGAAATGCTACTGGTCGTAAATTCTTACCGACCTTTTACTCAAAGTATACTCCAAATTAAACAAATGGCCCAAGAGATAGAAAATACATCTCGACTAAAAATTAGCGGAGTAATAAGTAATCCTAATTTAAGCATCCAAACCGATGAAGAAATAATTAAGCAAGGACATATATTAATAAAACGAGCTGCACAGAAATTAAAATTGCCCCTCAAATTTATTTGTATAGATGAACGATTTTCTCAAAAGCTAAAAACTGAAAATTTTAAGGAAGCAGTATTTTATATAAAACGTTTTATGAAATTACCCTGGGAATAATTCTATAAAGAAGGAGGAAATGGGATGGCAAAAATTATAATAGACCAAGAAAGATGTAAAGGATGCGAGTTATGCATTCCAGCTTGCCCTAAACACATTATTATTATGTCCGAAAATTTTAATAAAAAAGGCTATTATCCGGCTGAACAGATCAACCCTGAAGAATGCACCGGCTGTGCTTTTTGTGCTTTAACTTGTCCTGATGTGGCGATTGAGGTATATAAATAAATAATTTTTTTATCAAAAAGAAATTTTAGTATAGGAATTTCCTTTTTTCGTAGGGGCCTGCCCTCGTGAAAACGGGGGTTCGATTCCTGTCTGCGTGCAGGCACGCACAGGCAGGCATCGAACCCGCAATAAAAACGGGTCGGATAAATCCGACCCCTACATTAAAAACAATACTTTATGCAAAAAAGTTTTGAGTTTTGTATTAACTATTCACTATCGACTAGTTTAAAAGTTAAATTTTTATCCAGGAGGTTAGAAAATGGCAGAAAAAATATTAATGAAAGGAAACGAAGCTATTGGAGAAGCAGCAATTTGTGCTGGTTGCCGATATTATTTTGGTTATCCCATTACCCCTCAAAGCGAATTAATTGCTTATATGGCGAAAAAATTATTGAAAATGAAAGATGCGTCTTTTGTGCAAGCTGAAAGTGAATTAGCAGCAATAAATATGGTCTATGGAGCTGCTTCTACTGGAGTAAGAGTTATGACTTCATCTTCCAGTCCAGGAATAAGTTTAATGCAAGAAGGGATTTCCTATATTGCCTGTTCTGAAGTACCTTGTGTAGTGGTTAATATGATGAGGGGTGGACCAGGTTTAGGAGATATTCAACCAGCACAAGGTGATTACTTTCAAGCCACCAAAGGTGGAGGACATGGAGATTATCATTTAATTGTCCTTGCTCCTTCTTCGGTTCAAGAATTAGTTGATTTAACTATGGATGCCTTTGATTTAGCAGATAAATATAGAAATCCCGCAATGATATTAGGAGATGGACTTTTAGGGCAAATGATGGAAGCAGTAGAATTCAAAGAAAGACCAAAAGTTGATTTACCATCTAAAGAAAGTTGGACTTTAGTCGGATGCAAAGGAAGAAAGCCACATTGGATTGTTCCTTTTAATTTGAATCCTTCAGTACTAGAAAAGATGAATTTAGTAATAAATGAAAAATATAAAAAACTTAAAGAACATGAAGTTAGATATGAATCCATAAATATAGAAAATGCAGATTTGATAATTGTTGCTTATGGAACAGTTGCTCGGATTGTAAAAACTGTAATTCAGAAGGCAAAAAAAGAAGGGATTAATATTGGATTGATTAGGCCGATTACCTTATTCCCTTTTCCCGAAAAGATAATTAGTAAAACTGCTGAGAGGATAAAGAAATTTTTGGTAGTGGAAATGAGTTTAGGTCAAATGATAGAAGATGTTAAATTAGCAGTAAATGGAAAGGCGGAAGTTAATTTCTATGGAAGATGCGGTGGAATAATTCCTACACCGATAGAAATTTTAAAAGAATTAAATAAATATTTATAAATATTTAAATAAAGATTCCTTTTTGAAAAGAATATTGGAGGTATATGATATATTATGAAGAAAGTATTTGGGCGACCAGAATCTTTAACTGAAACTCCTTTTACTTATTGCCCTGGCTGCCATCACGGCATTGCTCATAGATTGGTAGCTGAGGTGTTAGATGAATTTGGAGTTAGAGAAAATACTATAGGAGTTTGTCCGGTAGGATGTTCCGTCTTTGCTTATCTATTCTTTAACTGTGATATGATATGCGCTGCCCACGGAAGAGCCCCTGCCATTGCCACTGGCATTAAAAGGTCAAAACCAGACTCTATAGTTTTTACTTATCAAGGTGATGGAGATTTGGCCTCAATTGGTACTGCGGAAATAGTACATGCTGCTAATAGAGGTGAAAATATTACGGTAATTTTTATAAATAATGCTATCTATGGAATGACTGGGGGACAAATGGCTCCTACTACCTTGGTGGGACAGGTAACTCAAACTTCTCCCTATGGTAGAGATCCAAAGACTATGGGATATCCCATAAAAATGGCTGAGATGTTATCCACACTTAAAAGTGCTACTTATATTTCTCGAGTAGCTTTAAATAAACCGTCAAATATAATAAAAGCTAAAAAGTCCATTAAGAAAGCTTTTCAAATTCAATTAGAGGGTAAAGGGTTTTCTATGGTAGAAATTTTATCTACCTGTCCCACTAATTGGGGTTTAAGCCCAATTGAAGCATCTAAATGGTTGGAAGAGAATATGATTCCTTATTATCCTTTAGGTGAATTTAGAACTCCTGAGGAGGTGGCTTAGATGTTAGAAGAAGTTATTATAGCCGGATTTGGCGGTCAAGGAGTAATGTTAATGGGTAGATTATTAGCTTATGCTGGAATGTTGGAAGGAAAAAATGTTGCTTGGATGCCTTCTTATGGTCCAGAGATGAGAGGAGGTACGGCTAATTGTACTGTAATAATTTCTTCTGAGGAAATTGCTTCTCCAGTTGTACCTTATCCTAAATCAATTATTGTTATGAATAAACCATCTTTAGATAAATTTGAAGCAACGGTCCAGAAAGATGGATTAATAATATTAAACGAATCTTTAATAGATCAAAAGGTAAACAGAGATGATGTTGCTATAGTTAGAGTTCCAGCAAATGATATAGCTAACCAGTTAGGAAATTTACGAGTCGCCAATATGGTTGCTTTGGGCGCCTATATTAAAAAATCTGGAGTAGTAAAACTAAAAACCATATTTAAAGCTTTAGAAAAGACTCTGGCTGGACGGAACCAAAAGTTGATAGATTTAAATAAAAAGGCCTTGAAACAAGGGGAAGAATTAGGTAAAGAGTGCTAAAAATAGTTTTATGGTTCGTGGGCGAGGTGTATGGCCTAATACGCTAAACGCTAAACGCTAAACGCTAGAATACGATATACCAGATACGAAATATGATATACTAATTAGGAAAGGGGATTAATTAATGATTAATGAAAAAAGATTGATAGAAAGTTTTATGGAATTAGTAAGGATGGACAGTATATCCAGAGAGGAAAGGAATCTAGCTGATTTTTTAATAGAAAAATTGGAAAATTTAGGATTAGAAGTTATAGTAGATCAAGCTGGTGAGAAGGTAGGAGCTAATTCGGGTAATCTAATAGCTAAATTAAATGGTAATATTAAAGTGGCTACTCCTATTATGTTTGCCGCTCATATGGATACAGTTGTCCCTGGAAAAAATATTAATCCTCTTCGCGAAGGAGAAAAGATAATTAGTACCGGAGAAACAATTTTAGGAGCAGATGATAAAGCAGGAATAGCTGCTATATTGGAAGCTCTCCATCTTATTAGGGAAAATAATATTCTCTATGGTGATATAGAAATTTTATTTACTATATGTGAAGAAATAGGTTTATGTGGAGCAAAGAATTTAGATATTTCGCAATTAAAAGCCCAAATAGGTTTTATTTTGGATGCGGGAGGGCAAGTAGGACAAATTATTATTAGTGCCCCTTCCCAAAATTCTCTCGACTTTACTATTCGGGGAAAATCTGCTCATGCTGGTGCGAATCCCGAAGAGGGGATTAATGCTATTCAGGTGGCTGGAGTGGCTCTTTCTCGGATGAAGTTAGGAAGGATTGATGAGGAAACTACAGCCAATATTGGAATTATTTCAGGAGGAAAAGCTACTAATATTATTCCTGATGAAGTAATATTAAAGGGAGAAGTCAGGAGTAGAAATGAAGGAAAATTAGAAAAATATACTAAAGAACTAAAAAAGATAACCGAAGATACCGCTCAAGAATTTAAAGCGAGAGCAGAGGTAAAAATTAATAGGGAGTACTATTGCTACAATTTGTCCCCCGATGATCTAGTAGTTAAAATAGCCAGGAAGGCAGCAAAAGATATAGGATTACAGTCATTATTACGTCCCAGTGGTGGGGGAAGTGATGCCAATGTATTTAATAAAAAAGGTCTCCCTTCAGTTGATTTAGCAGTGGGTATGGAAAAAGTACATACCATGGAAGAATATATTCTTATTAAGGAATTAAAAAATGCAACAGAATATATTCTATCTATTATAAAAACTGTAGCCTTAGGAGAAAAATTGGATGACTAAAGAAGATTCTTTTCAGGAAAATACTTTATCTTCTACTTATAGGTATAAAGGAAGGATTATTAATCTTCGTCAGGACAAAGTAAAACTTCCTGATGAGCGGGTAACTATTCGAGAAATAGTGGAACATCCTGGAGCAGTAGTTATTTTAGCTCTAACCGATAAAAAAGATATAGTGATGATTAGACAATTCAGAAAACCTGCCGAAGAAGTTTTATGGGAGCTACCAGCAGGAACTGTTGAATCGGGAGAAGATTTAGTTAGTTGTGCTAGAAGAGAATTAGAAGAGGAGACTGGTTATTATCCTCGGAGGATTAAAAAGTTAATAACTTTTTTCTCCACTCCTGGTTTTTGTAATGAAAAAATTACCCTCTTTTTAGCAGAAGATTTGGAAAAAAGAAATAAAAAAGAAGATTTAGATGAATTTATTAAAGTCAAACTTATTAATTTAACAGAAGCTTTAAAATTAATAAAAGAAAATGTTATTAAAGATGCTAAGACGATCGTAGGAATACTTTATTTCGTATCGATTATATAATATATAGAAGTAGGGGCGTATTGCATACGCCCTCAAAAACTAAGGATAAGGCTATAATTAAAATATGAAGAAATATTTTATGGATTTACATGTACATATTGGAAGAAGCAATAATGGAGCTCCGGTAAAAATAACTGCCTCCAGAGAATTAACTTTTGCCAATATTGCTCGAGAATGTAAATATAGAAAAGGGATTGACATTGTAGGTATCGTTGATTGTGCTTCACCTGAAGTTATTGATGACATTTCCCAATTAATTAATAATGGGGAAATGAAACCTTTAAAAGAAGGAGGCTTAATTTATCAGGATAAAGTAACTATTATTTTAGGTTCAGAGATTGAAACTAAAGAAAAAGATGGGGGATCTTCCCATCAGATAGCTTATTTTCCCTATTTTGAAGATATAAAAGAATTTAGTAAAGCTCTATCTCTTTTGGTTACGAATGTAAGTTTAAGTTCTCAAAATTGTAAAATTAGTGCTCAAGAGGCTTTTCAAATTATAAACCAGCTGGGGGGGATTTTAATCCCCGCTCATGCCTTTACTCCTCATAAAAGTGTTTATGGAAATTGTGTAAAAAGATTAGGAGAGATGTTTAGTAGGTCTACCTTAAAAAAGATTCCAGCTATAGAATTGGGATTGAGTGCAGATACAGAAATTGCCGACCGATTGAAAGAACTGGCAAAATTTACCTTTCTAACTAATTCAGATGCTCATTCTCTACCTAAGATTGGTAGAGAATATAATATAATAGAACTGGAGAAAGCTAATTTTAAGGAGATGCTTTTAGCCTTACAGAGAAAAGAAGGAAGAAAGATAACGGATAATTATGGTCTCGACCCTAAATTGGGTAAATATCATCGAACTTTTTGTGAAATTTGTAATTATACTTCTGATAGTAATCCCCCAGTGTATAAATGCGAAAAATGCGGGAGTGATAAAATAGTAAAAGGTGTTTTTGATCGAATTGTAGAAATTGGAGATTATCAGCAATCCTTTTCTCCTCCTCATCGACCACCTTATCATCATCAGATTCCTTTAGAATTTGTACCTGGAATAGGTAAAAAAACACTGAATAAATTATTTGACTATTTTGGTACCGAAATGAATATATTACATAAGGCTTCATATCAGGAAATCAGTCAGGTGGCTGGATTTAAAATTGCGCAAGATATAATTTTAGCCCGAAAGGGACTTTTAAAGTTAAGTCCCGGAGGTGGAGGAAGATATGGGAAAGTTAAACCAAAAGAAAAAATTTATAAAGAAGAAGATTTACAATTAATTTTTTAAACTTTATTTACTAATTTCTTTCTAAAAAATAAAGAAAATCGTTTTAAACTAGTTGATTTATATCGATAATAATCAACTAGTATTTTTTTTTAAAATATTTTTATAAAAAAAGAGGAAAATCGAAATTTTTGTAGAATATATTAATACAAAGGAAAATTGAAGAGTTTTTTAAAAAAATAATTATTAATTAGGTAATTTAATAATATGTAGGTGAATTAAAGTTGAGATTTTCATCTGATTTACTGGAAGAAATAAGAAATAGTTGTGATATTGTAAATATAATTTCAGAGTATGTACATTTAAAACCAGCGGGGAAAGGATTTAGAGGATTATGTCCTTTTCATGAGGAAAAAACCCCTTCTTTTATGGTTAGCCCTGAGAAGCAATTATTTCATTGCTTTGGATGTGGTGAAGGGGGAAATGTTTATAATTTTATTATGAAATATGAGAAAGTTAGCTTTTTTGAAGCGGTAGAGATGTTAGCTAAAAAATCGGGAGTATCTCTTCCTGCGAATGAAGAGAAAGAAAATATTCTTTATAGAAAAAAAGAAAGGCTATCTAAATTAAATAATTTAGTAGCAAATTATTATCGAGAAGGTTTATTTCGAACTCCTCAGGGGGAAAAAATATTAAATTATCTTAAAAAAAGAGGGATTAACGATAGCACTATCGAAAAGTATAAATTAGGTTATGCCTCTGCGGGCTGGGATGTGTTAGCGGATTTTTTAAAGAAAAAAGGTTATTCTTATGAAGATTTAATTAAGGTTGGCTTAATAAAAAAGAGCAAAACAGAAGGAAAATTTCTTGATTATTTTAGAGATAGGATAATTTTCCCCATCTTTGATTTGCAGGGGAGAACAATAGGCTTCGGAGGCAGGGTTTTAGATGATTCCTTGCCTAAATATATAAACTCACCGGAAACATTGATTTATAATAAAGGGAGCAACTTATATAGTTTAAACTTTGCCAAAGAAGATATTCGGAAAAACAATAGTGCAATTATGGTAGAAGGTTATACTGACGTTTTAATAACTCAGCAATATGGATTTAATAATGTGGTAGCTTCCTTAGGGACAGCTTTAACTATCAAACAAATAGACTTAATAAAACGATTTACAGATACAGTTTTGATCGCTTATGATGCAGATTCAGCAGGGAATATGGCGACTTTAAGAAGTTTAGATTTGCTGGTAAAATCGGGTCTGGAAGTGAAAGTAATAGTCTTACCTCCAAGTTTTGACCCAGCGGATTTTTTAATTAAAGCAGGGAAAAAATCTTTTCAAACTTTAATTGAAGAATCTCTTTCTTTAATAGATTATAAGCTGAAACTTTTATATTCCAATTATAATATCAAAACAATAGAAGGAAAAGTAAAAGTAATTAAAGGAATATTACCTACCCTGAGCGTAATGGGCGATGAGAATGAGCTAAGAGCCCAGATTGTAAAAATATCTGAAGAATTAAAATTAACCGAAGAAGCAATTAGGATTGATTTAGTAAAATATAAAAAAGGCTTAAAGGAATCTATCCCTAGTTTTATTAATCCGTATTCTGAGCCCGGAAATGTTAAAGCCGAAAAGATTCTCATTGGATGTATGTTAGAGGATGAAGAAATTGCTCAGAATGTTTTAAAAAAGTTGAAGGTAGAAGATTTTTCAGTCTTGTTACATCGTCAAATTGTAGCAGTAATTATTAAAATTTTAAAAGATGATAAAAAGATAGATTCTCAAAAAGTTATTGAAAATTTAGATAATGATACAGCGGCAAAATTAATTTCTAAGATTTTAATGGAAGAAATTATAACCCTTGATGAAAAAATAATCTCAGGATATATAGATACTATAAATAATTTTAAGTTAGTTCAAGAGAGAAAAAATCTTGAAGAAAAAGCAAAAATGCTTGATGAAAAGATAAAAAAATCTGAAAAGATAGAAGAAAATGATTTAAAAGAATTAAGGAAAATCAGTCAACAGTTAAAAAGTCAAAAGTAGATTAATATTTTTTATTTACTTTTAAAATTTATTTAAAGAGGTAATTTTATTTTTACATTTAAGAAGGAAGGCTTGGGGAATGGGAAAAAACAAGATAATTGAAGCATTAGTTAAAGAAGGGAAAGAGCAAGGCTACTTAACTTATAAGAAAATAGAAAAATTTTTAGCAGATGATATTGTAGATGTAAATAAAATAGAATATTTATATGATATTCTTAGTGAATCTGGAATTGATTTAGTTGAAACTGAAGAAGAGGGGAATTTGCTGGCCAAAGATAAAGGCATTGAACAGCAAGATAAAATAACTTCTGATTCTAAAGAGGAAATTGATTTAGAAATAGAAATATCGAAAGAATTAGAATTAGATGACCCGGTAAAGATGTATTTAAAGGAAATTGGGCAGATAAAACTTTTAAAAGGAAATGAAGAAATAGACTTAGCTACCAGGATGCAAAGGGGAGATCATCAAGCTAAGAAAAAATTAGTAGAGTCAAATTTAAGATTAGTAGTAAGTATTGCTAAAAGATATGTAGGAAGAGGAATGCTATTTTTAGATCTTATTCAAGAAGGTAATATGGGTTTAATAAGAGCGGTGGAGAAATTTGACTATAAAAAAGGATATAAATTTAGTACTTATGCTACCTGGTGGATAAGGCAGGCAATTACTCGGGCTATAGCAGATCAAGCTAGAACCATTCGGGTTCCTGTTCATATGGTAGAGACTATTAATAAATTAATCAGGGTATCACGCCATCTCTTGCAGGAGTTAGGACGAGAGCCGACTGTTGGTGAAATAGCTGAACAGATGGAAATTTCTAAAGATAAAGTAAGGGAAATATTAAAAACTGCTCAAGAACCTGTTTCCTTAGAGACTCCCATCGGGAAAGAAGAAGACAGTCATTTAGGAGATTTTATAGAAGATAAGGACTCACCAGCTCCTCCCAAAATTGCTTCTCATACTCTTCTCAAAGAGCAGTTAGACGATGTCTTAAAGACATTAACTTATCGAGAGAAGAGAGTATTAGAAATGAGATTTGGAATTGCTTCTGGTCATCCTCATACCTTGGAAGAAGTTGGTAAAGTGTTTGGAGTCACCAGAGAGAGAATTCGTCAGATTGAAGCGAAGGCATTAAGGAAATTGAGACATCCCAGCAGAAGTAAAAAATTAAAAGACTATTTAGAATGAACTAAACTAAATATTTAAAAATATATTTTTTAATTCTATAAAATTATTGACTCGAATATGGTTTTTGAGTATAATTAATTGTGACCTTCCTCGGTAGCTCAACGGTGGAGCATCCGGCTGTTAACCGGAGGGTTGTAGGTTCGAATCCTACCCGAGGAGCCAAGATAATTACTAGCCCTTTAGCTTGAATGCTGAAGGGCTTTTTTATTGGGAAAAGAAGGATTTTGAAAATTTATGTAGTATTATAAAAATAGAAAGGAATAATTTATATTTTTTTGACCTTTTATGTGAATTATTTTAATTCACTCAAAAATACTCTAATCTTGAAAGGATAGGCAATGAAAAATAAAAACGGTTTTGCTCTAATCGGATTATTGTTAGTAATATCTATTATCGGATTGTTGTCCCTGATTGGCTTAAGAGTTTATAATGGCGATCAACAAGTAAAGGGGAAAAATGTCATAGTTCAAGAAAAGGCAAAAAATACCGTAGTTCGATCTAATGTTAGAGCGGTCCAGACTTTAATACAGACAGAACTTAATGAGAGAAACATTAGTCGTGATGATGCTGTAAGCATAGCGCAAAATGCAGGTTTATATAATCCCTTTAATGAGGTTGCTATGAACACGCCAGAATGGTTTCCGGAAAGCGCTAGCACCCCTGGTGAAATTCAGATTACCTTATTTGCAGGAACTTTTTATATTCAAGGCTATGGAGCTGATGGTTTACTTCCTGAGATACTCACAGTTAAAAAGAAGGATTTAGGGTAAAAAATTAATTTAGGTAGAGTAGCGAAAGAGAATGATATATAAAAAAAAGATGGTTCAATTTGGAGCGGGGAATATTGGAAGATCATTTATTGGACAGCTATTTTCCCGTTCTGGATATGAAGTTGTTTTTATTGATATCAATAAAGAATTGGTAAAGGAACTCAACAAAAAAAGAGCCTATAAGTTAGTAATAAAGAGAAATGAGCTTCCCGATGAAATTATTTTGATAGAAAATATAAGGGCTATAAATGGTTATGATAAAGAGGCAGTTATTCGGGAAATAGTAGATACGGATATCCTGGCTACTGCAGTAGGAAAAAATGCCTTGCCTCAAATTGTTCCGGTAATTGCTCAAGGGCTTCAATGGAGAGATGAAAAAAGAAGGAAAAATCCTTTAGATATTATTATTGCCGAGAATTTTAGGAATGTAGCGGATTATTTAAGAAAGGAATTAAAAAGCTTACTTCCCTTAGAATATCCTTTCGATGAATTGGTTGGATTAATTGAATCAAGCATAGGTAAAATGGTTCCTCTGATGAAAGAGGAAGATAAAAAAAAGGACTTATTATGGATATTTGCCGAGCCTTATAATACTCTTATTGTGGATAAAAAAGGTTTTAAAACCCCACTTCCTCAGATTAGAGATCTTCGAGCAGTTGAAAATATCAAGGCCTATGTAGATAGAAAACTCTTTATCCACAATTTAGGTCATTCCGCAGCAGCTTATTTAGGGTATCAATATGATTCAAAAATGACTTATATATATGAAGCATTAGAGCTGCCAGAAATTTATAAAATTGTTCGAGAAGGTATGAAGCAGTCAGCAGTAGCTTTGAATAAGGCCTACCCAAAAGATCTTGCTCTACAGGATTTACAAAACCATATTGATGATCTACTTTTTAGATTTCAAAATAAATCATTAAGAGATACTATTTTTCGGGTAGGTAGAGATTTGTATCGTAAGTTAGACAAAAATGAAAGATTAGTAGGATCAATGCTTTTGGCTCAAAAACAAAACGTTCCTTACCATAAGATCAAAAGAGTATTTTATGCTGCTTTAAATTTTAAAGCGAAAGACCAGAAAGGGGAAATGTATCCCCTCGATAAAATATTTTTCCAGCGAGAATATCCAAGAGGATTAAAACATATATTAAAAAATGTGTGTCATCTATCCAGCCATCAGGATGAGGAAGCAAAAGTTAGGAAAGAAATTGAAAAAGGGAACCTAATTTAATAAAAATATTTTTTTATTTTTAAAATAGGAGATTTTATGGATATAGTCGTTGCTGGTCATATCTGTTTAGATATTATTCCAGATTGGAGGATAGGGAGTATTAAGACCATTATTCCCGGACATATTCTGGAAATGTCAGGATTAAAATTATCCACCGGTGGTGCAGTAGCTAATACCGGAATAGCTCTTAAAAAGTTAGGAATTAGCACTGCTTTATTGGGAAAAGTTGGAACAGATGCCTTTGGGAAGGTTATTTTAGAGATTTTAAAGAAAGAAGGTAAAACTTTAGCCGAAAATATGATTATTAGCGGAAACGAGGTTTCTTCTTATACTATTGTTTTAAACCCGCCAGATACTGATCGGGTCTTTTTACATTACCCTGGACCCAATCATACCTTTACTGCGAATGATATTCCTTATGAAAAAATAAAAAGCAGCCGCATATTTCATTTTGGATATCCTCCCTTAATGCAAAAATTTTATGAGAACGATGGAAAAGAATTGGTAAAAATGTTTCAAAGGATTAGAAAGATGAAAATAATAACCAGTCTGGATATGGCTATGCCGGACCCTGAATCTCCTGCTGGTAGAGTGGATTGGTTTAAATTTTTTAAAAATGTTTTACCTCTGGTGGATATTTTTATGCCCAGCATTGATGAACTATTATATATGCTAAGACCAGAGAAGTATAATAAAATTTATGAAAAGCGAGAGAGATTTGATATGGTATTATTAAATCAATTAGCTAAGCAATTGATTGATTATGGGACGAAGGTAGTGGCAATAAAGTTAGGTGACCAGGGTTTGTATTTGAGAACTCACCAGATAGAAAAAAGCAATTTATCCTCTATAATTAACCATCAAGATTGGAATTATCGGCAGCTTTTATCCCCTTGTTTTGCTGCAGAAGTTAAAGGAACTACCGGGACCGGAGATGCTACTATTGCTGGATTTTTAGCGGAACTTTTAAAGGGAGGAGAACCAGAAAAGTGCATTACCTTAGCTACCGCGGTAGGTGCTTGTTGTGTAGAAGCGGTTGATGCTACTGAAGGAATTCGACCTTTACCTGAAATTATAAAAAGAGTAACCTCTGGGTGGGAGCGC
Source organism: Candidatus Infernicultor aquiphilus (assembly GCA_002782675.1). Classification (GTDB taxonomy): domain Bacteria; phylum Atribacterota; class Phoenicimicrobiia; order Phoenicimicrobiales; family Phoenicimicrobiaceae; genus Infernicultor; species Infernicultor aquiphilus. The sequence goes on along the minus strand of PFIP01000015.1, from coordinate 32,904 downwards.
TTGTCACTTTCTATCCCCCTAGACCATTGGAAATTTGATTATCAATATAAGATTTGGAAAGGTCCTGAGGATCAGGTCAGATAATTATTTTTCAATTTTAAAAATAATGAGAATAAAGGAGGTGGAAAAATGAGAGAAGAAGAAAAAGAAAGAATAAAAGCAAGAGCCCTTGAATATTTTCAAAAAGCAGGTATTGTTCTTTCTTCGCAAGAGAAAGAAAATATGGAAATTGCTGATTTTGGTCTAAATGATTTTGCAAGAAGCGGTCTGGTTTTTGTAGTATATATAAATAGCTTTAGGTATTGTGCGAAAGAGATGGTATTGTTTCCTAATCAAACTTGTCCTGAACATCGCCACCCTGATCATAATGGTGTTGATGGAAAACAGGAAACATTTCGCTGTCGTTATGGTTTAGTTTATCTTTATGTCGAAGGAGAGAAAAGCCCAAATCTCCATGCTTCTCCCCCTACTGGTGATGAAAAATATTATACTGTATTTCACGAAATTATTTTAAAACCGGGAGACCAACATACCATTAAGAAGAACAAACTGCACTGGTTTAAAGCCGGAGAGGTAGGAGCAATTATCTCTGAATTTTCCTCGTATAGTGATGATGCCAGTGATATATTCACCGATCTTCATATAAAGAGAGTTCCGGAGGAATAGATTAGGAGTTAAAATTTTACCAATATAGGTTGACAAAAAAAGAAAGGTAGTATAAAATATTTAGTAAGTATAGTTTACTAACTAAAATAAGGAGCTTCTATGTTAGTTCTGAAGCCAGAAGGTACACGAAAAAAAAATGCTAATACTTTACTCCATATTTTACTGAAAGAAAACGGTATCTCTCGAGTAGAATTATCCCGAATGACCAGTCTAACCAAAACCACTGTTTCTGCCATCATTAAAGGGTTTAAAGATTCTGGTATTGTCGAAGAATCAAATCAAGTTTCTACTGGCAATATCGGAAAGTCTCCCATTCCTCTTCATATTAGAGCTGATGCAGTTTATACCATAGGTGTACATCTTAGTAGGGAACGGATAGAAACATTACTAATGGATGCACAAATGAATATTATTACTTATAATAGAGGAGAAGATTATGAAAAATTTGGTTTAGAGGGAGTTATTAATAGCTTATTTATTAATATTAATAAAATAAGAGAATATGCAAAAAAAAAGAAAATTAATATTGGAGCAATCGGTATTGGAATACCAGGACCTTTGGATGCGCAGACTGGTGTGGTAAAAAAACCTCCTAAATTTAAAGGATGGAAAAATGTTCCTTTGAGAAGTATAGTACAAAAGGAATATGGGGTTCCCGTCTGGATAGAAAATGACGCTAATGTTTGTGCTTTGGCAGAGAAGTGGTTGGGAAGTGGAAGAAATATACATAATTTTATCAATATACTTCTAAATGAAGGTATAGGGGCGGGAGTCATTATTAATGATGAGCTTTATCAGGGTACTTATGATTTTGTAGGAGAGATCGGACATTTTTTATGTTATGAACAAGGGAAATTTCAGTATCTGGAAGATATTGCCGGAGCAGATGTCTTACTACGTTGGGCTAATTCTCAGGGCTTGTCAGTAAAAAGTTTAAAAAGCATAGCTGAATTACTTCAACAAGATAATCAGATTGCTAACTCAATTGTAAAAAAGATAGCGACTTGGATAGGTTCCGCTATTGTTAATGCTATTCATATGATTGGACCTCAGACTGTATTTATTGGAGGGAAAATGGTGGTCTTAGGAGAACCTTTGATCCAACCGATTAGGAAAATTGTATCTCGCTATTTATTTGGAGAGCAAGCAGTGAATATTCAATTCTCCAGTATCTCATCAAATGCGGTACCGAGTGGAGCAGGAATTTATGCCATGATCCATTGGTTAGAAAAAAAGTGTTCAGAAATTTAAAACAGCTTATCAGTCCGAGGTAATTTTGCAGCAAATAGAGATTAAAAAATTTAAGGAGGTGAAATAAAAGAAAGAAAAATAATTAATAATTTACTATCTTGTTTTCAAAAATGTTTGCGAGAATTTTTAAAATGGAGTAAATTTATTATTATTAAGTTAAGGAGAAAAAAAATGAAAAAGTTTATTATTACTTTACTGTTAATCTGTTTAGGTTTGTCTTTTATTGCTATGGCCGGGGTTGCTAAACAACTGAAATTTGCCTTTATGCCTGGCATTGCTGACCCCTTCTACTTTACCATGGAAAAAGGTGCTAAAGCAAAAGCAGCAGAATTAGGTGTAGAGTTGATTGTGGGAGAATATCCGAAAGCTTGGGGCCCTGAGTACCAGGTACCAATATTAAAAGCCCTGGTCGCTCGAGGAGACATTGATTTACTCTTTACAGCTCCTACTTCTGTAGAGGCCTTAATCCCGGTTCTGAAAGAAATTTCTGATAGTGGTATTCCAGTTATTACTGTCGATACCTATATCGGTGACGGGGATTATACCAAACCAAGTAATTATAATTTCCCTCTTGCTTTTATTGGGACAGATAATTTCTTGGGTGGAGAGGTAGTTGCTGGTCAATTAGCCCTATTACTTGGTGGAAAAGGAAAAGTATTTTTAGAAAATACTAATCCGGATGTATCCAGTGTAATGGGTAGAGAATTGGGTTTTAGAGCGGGATTAAAAATATTCCCCGACATGGAGTTAGTAGGAGTAGAATATTGCCTTGATATTCAGGAAACTGCTGTTGCTCAAGTGGGTGCTGCCTTACAGAAAAATCCTGATTTAGCTGGAGTATTTGGAGTTAACGTATTTAGTGCTCAAGGTGCCTACCAGGCTGTGGTTAGTGCTGGATTGGGAGGTGCGGTTAAAATTGCCACCTGGGATGCAACGGAAACCTTAATTGAAGCTTTAAAAAGAAAAGAGTTGAATTTAATTTTAGCTCAGATGCCTGCAGAGATTGGATCTTTAGCTGTAGAGTGGGGTTTCAAACACCTTACCGAAGGGGCAGAAATTCCTAAGAAAGTAATTCCCGGGTTTTTTGTTTTCACTCAAGAAAATGTTAATGATCCTGAAGCACAGCAATATATTTACAAATAACTTTCTTCAAAAACTTGAATATTTTAGCATAAACTAAATAGTGACAGGGAGTATTTTACTCCCTGTCGTATTATTCTATATCCTAAATACTAAAAAGGTATTTTTATGACTGAGCTAAATAATAGTTTTTCGATAAATTCAGAAAAATTCGGTAAAAATAATGTAATTAATATTTTGGGTAGAAACTGGGCTCTTATCTTTCTTATTTTTATGTTAATCCTATTCAGTTTTTTAGGAAAAAATTTTTTTACTCTGAATAATTTTAATAATATTGTTTTAGGAGTAAGTTCTCTTCTTTTATTAGCCAGTGGAGAGGCCTTTGTGATTATTAGTGGAGGTATTGATCTTTCCATTGGTTTTGTTATGGGTTTTGTCTGTGTAACTACAGCTATTATTATGCGAGATTTAAATGCAGCAGGTTATTCACCATTTATTTCTATATTAACTGGTTCATTGGTCGGACTTTTATTAGGGCTTATTCCAGGAATGGTTAATGGATTTCTGGTGGCTAAATTAAGAGTACCGCCCTTTATTGCTACCCTTGGTATGTGGGGAATTACTAACGGCTTAGCCTGGAGACTTTGCGAAGGATTTCCTATTGGTTTTATACCTTTACAAGTACGAGACATTGGTAATGCGTATATTGCATATTTTTCTCCTAAAAAGGGTTTTTCCTTTTTTGTAAAACCTGAGCTGACTGAAAGGAAAGACATATTAAGCTTATTAAAAATTATCCCCATACCCATTTTATTAATAACCCTTATCCTGGTTATATTTGCTTTTATTCTATCCCGAACTAAATTCGGACAGCATACCTATGTTATTGGCGGAAAAGTGGATGCTGCTAGAAGAGCAGGGATTAATGTTCCCCTGCATTTGATTAAGATTTATATTATATCTTCATTTTTTGCAGCAACTGCCGGTGTATTATTAGTTTTTAAATTAAATATGGGTGTTCATACTCAATATACTTCTAGTTATGAACTTTTTGCAATTGCAGCAGTGGTTATAGGGGGAGCAAGTCTTACCGGTGGTAAAGGGACAGTCTGGGGTACTGTCATTGGTGTATTATTAATCGGGATTTTAGACAATGGTTTAATGATGATGGGATTGCCTATTTTTTATCGATATATTGCCACTGGATGTATTTTAATTATTGCCGTTTTAATTGATCAGTTCTTCCCAGAGTTGGTGTACAAAGAATGATAAATTACCATAAACCAAAAAAAATAGGGATTAGTATTCTCAGAAGGTGGACTCTAATCTTTCTACTGGGTGAAATTCTATTTTTTGGCCTGGTAGGAACGAATTATATTAGCTTAAATAATTTACAAGATATTCTTGTTGCTTCAACCACGGTTCTTTTATTAGCTACTGGAGAAACTTTTGTTATAATTACCGGAGGAATCGACTTATCTGTCGGATTTATGGTTGGTTTTAGCTCAGTGATATGCGCAAAAGTGATGGTTAATTTAGAAACGGCGGGGTTTTCTCAGGTTGCAGCAATTAGTATAGGTGTATTAGCTGCCCTTTTGTTAGGACTAATTCCTGGATTTATTAATGGTTTTTTGGTAGCAAAATTAAGAGTTCCTTCCTTTATTGCCACTTTTGGTATGTATGGTATTGCTTATGGATTTGCTGAGATTATCTGTAATAATATCCCGGTTCATAATTTGCCTTCCTCTTTGGGAACTTTAGGTCATGGTTATTTATTTTATTGGTTACCGGGGAAGATTTTTAGCTTTCTAAATAAACCCGGAAACCTCACCAGAGATGAACTAAAGCATTTAATAGTAATTATTCCTAATGTAGTAGTCATTACTTTTATATTTATTGCTATTTTTGCCTTTATTCTGGCTAAAACTAAATTTGGGCAGCATACCTATGCCATTGGGGGGAATATTAATGCAGCGGAAAGGGCAGGAGTTAATGTAAAAACCCATTTAATTAAAGTTTATATGATTTCTTCATTTTTTGCTTCTCTTGCTGGGGTTATGTATGTATTGCAATATATTACTGGTAGGGCACCAGCAGGTAGTGCTCGTTTATTAGATGCCATAACCGCAGTAGTAATTGGTGGAGCTAGCCTATACGGTGGCAAAGGAACAATAATAGGTACGGTTATTGGTGCTTTGATCATTAGTGTATTAGAGATAGGCTTAGTTAACCTAAGTATTCCTACTTATAATTTATATATTGCCGTTGCTTGTATACTTATCTTTGCGGTGTTAATTGATCAGTTTTCACCTGAATTAATACAAAAAGAAGAGGAGATTTAATAAGGAGGTTATGATGGAACCTTTATTGGAAGTAAAAAATATTACCAAAAAATTTGGTGGTTTAACTGCAGTTGATAATGTCAGTATGCAGATATTTCCTGGAGAAGTTATTGGTATTTTGGGCGATAATGGGGCAGGTAAATCTACTTTAATTAAAGTAATCTCTGGTGTATATCATGCTGAAGCAGGTCAGATATTTTATGAAGGCCGAAGGATAAAAATTAGCAATCCAACGGAAGCATTAAAAATCGGGATAGAAACTATCTATCAAGATTTAGCTTTGGCTGAAAATATGAACGTTTATTCTAACATCTTTTTAGGTCGAGAAAAATTAAAGAAATTTTTGGGTTTAGTAGACGTGCTGGATCATGATTATATGCATAGCGAATCTAAAAAAGTATTAAATCGCTTAGATATCAACATTCCTTCTTTAAAAAATAAGATTAGTACACTTTCTGGAGGAGAACGGCAGGCGGTAGCTATCTCCCGCTCTATTTACTGGAATGCAAAGTTATTGATTATGGATGAACCTACCGCAGCTTTGGGAGTGGCAGAGCAGAAAAAAGTATTAAATTTGGTAAAGACTTTGAGCTCTCAAGGGGTTTCTATCTTTATTATTAGCCATCAGATCCATGATGTATTTTCAGTGGCTACAAGATTGTTAATCATGCGACGAGGTAAGAAAGTAGCAGAAAGGATTACAAAAAAGACCAGTGCTGATGAAGTAGTTGGTTTAATTGTAGGTTCCATACTCGGGGAATATAATTAAAAGATAAGGGAAGGAAATAGAGGTGCATTAAGGAATGGAAAGAACCTTAGTTTTAATAAAACCAGATGCATTTAAAAGAGGCCTGGTGGGAGAAATTATTTCCAGATTTGAAAGGGTAGGGTTAACCTTGGAAGGAATGAAAATATTAAATGCTACTATCGAAATGGTCGAAAAGCACTATCCTGATGATAAAAATTGGATTAGATCTGTGGGTAAGAAGACTATAGATACTTATGAAAAATATAATTTAAATATTATAGAGGATTTAGGTACCAATGATGCCTTAAAAATTGGTCAACTAGTTAGAAAATGGTTAATTCAACATTTAACTTCCGGACCGGTATCGGTTCTTATTTTAAGTGGAAACCATGCTGTAGAAATGGTAAGAAAAATAGTAGGTAATACAGTTCCTCTTTTCGCGGAATTAGGAACCATAAGAGGTGATTTTTCAATAGATTCACCTGACCTTTCTGCTCGAGAAAAAAGAGTTTTACAAAATTTGGTTCACGCTTCGGAAACAGTCGAGGAGGCAAAGAGAGAAATCTCTCTTTGGTTTGCTAATTATAGTTAGTAGAGATATCAATTAGAATATATTCAACACATTTTTAAATGGATCTAACCTTAGGGGAGGGGTACGAATTATCGTACCCCTTTTATCTTTTAGACCAAAAGTCTTTATCAAACCGAATTGGAAATGATTTTTATTTTAAAATACCGATTTAATTGTAACTTTTCGCAGTTTTCAGTTATAATAAAGGTTAAAGAAAATAATATTTATTCTAAATTATATTAATTTTAACCGGATGGTCTTTTAAAGTGGACAAAATTAGCACTAAAAAAATATATAAAAAAATATTTAAAAGGATTTTAACTTCAGATATTTTAGGTAATATTTCTTTAGAGAAAGGGCTGGTTAAAAAATATATTGAAAGCCCCTTATTTTTAAAAAAATTATCATCCCTAATAGAAAAAAAAGACTATAGTTGTAAAGCAGTATATTCTTTAGGTCAGGATATCCTGGTAGGTATAGATAAAAAACATAACCCTAATAATTGGCTTTATCAAGTATACCAATTTACCCTATCTCAATCTTTTCCTGAAGCAGTAGGACTATTTAATAAATATATCTCCGATAATTGCCAAAAAAGTTTCTGGCTCTATTTAAAATTATTAAGAGTGATTTCAGAGTTTCAAAAGTCATCTGATGATTCTACTTTTCAAAGTAAATACCCCCTTAATTTTTTAACTTCTGAAGAAAAAAGTAAATTAGAAAATCCTATCGAATACAAAAGGTTTCTAAAAGCATTTAATTCCGAATATATTTATGAGATGATGAAATTAAGCCAGGAAGTCTTAAAATATAATACCCTTGACCATATTTGTGGAGTTAATTGGATGGCTTTATTTATAGGTAGACAATTATATGATTTGGGTCTTCCGGTTAATTTGGATAGGGTTTCGGGAGCAGCAGTAGGGCATGATATAGGAAAATACGGATGTAAAGGCATAGAGGCGGAAAGGACTCCCTATTTACATTATTATTATACCGATAGGTGGTTTAAAAAACATAATATCTCTTATATTGGGCATATTGCAGTTAATCATTCTGTTTGGGATTTAGAATTAGAAAATTTACCTTTAGAATCTCTTATTTTAATTTATTCCGATTTTCGGGTAAAAAATGTAGATAATGATCCCAAAAAGGAAATAAGTATCTTTAGTCTTAAAGATTCTTTTCAGATAATTTTAAACAAACTGGACAATGTCAATGAGGAAAAAAGAAAAAGATATTATCGGGTATATGCGAAATTAAAAGATTTTGAAGATTATATCATAAATTTAGGAGTAAAGGTAAGTTTAGAAAATAAAAAAATATATCCGGGTAAAAAAGATAAAAAACCATATTATTCTCTGCTGCATAATCAGGAAGTTATTCAAAGCATAAAATTTCTTTCCATAGAACACAATATAAATTTAATGTATGAACTCCGAGATGAATCTTCTCTTAATTCTCTATTAGAATTAGCCCGAAGCGAAAAAAACTGGAATAATCTACGAGAATATTTACAAATATTTGAAGAATATTCAACTTACTTAACTCAAAAACAGAAGATGATTACTTTGAGGTATTTATACGAACAATTAACTCATCCGGAAGATGAAATAAGAAGAAGAAGTTCAAAACTTATTGGTATATTAATTGCCACTTTTGACGAAGATTACCGCAAAGAAATTCCTTATAAAGTTAGCCTTAAACCCCCAGCTATTACCAGCTTTGATTTGTTGGATAGATATTTAAAATATTTTTTACGACCAGATCATAAAAAACTTCCTCTTCATCAAGTTCGAATTATTAATAGCACTGATAATATGATTTTATCTTTCTTTTCTAATTGTCGTAAAAATCAGCTAAACAATTATCGAAAAATTATTTTAAAACATTATAAAAAAGACTTATATCTCAATGAAGACATTCAATTATCTTTAATAAAAACCGCCCAGTATATACCTATATCCTCAGATGAAGAATCTTTAAAGGTATTATTTGATTATATTTTAAAAATGTTAAAGAAAAAAGACTATAATCTTAGACTTACTGCCTTGGAAGTGGTAAATAATTTAATATCTCAGCTGGATAAAAAATCTAAATTCATAAGTAGCTTAAGGAAAATATTTAGTCACAATATATCTTCTTCTGTACTTCCGGCTGAAAATTATTTAAATATAAAGATAGTTAAATTATTAGGTCTGAACAAAACTATGGTAGAAAAGTATACTGAATTTTATCGAAGAGATATGGAAAAGATTCAGTATATATTTTTAAGTAATCTTAAAACTTCAACTAGTTGGATAATTAAAAAGATTCAGATAGAACTTTTATCAGAACATACTTTAAATACTAAACAAGAGGAAATTTATACTGCTTTACATTTTTGTAACATCTTGAAAGTTAGTGGAATTGAAGATATTAGAAATTTAGCTGGGAAGACCTTAGTAAATTTAATGCCCGGTTTATCATTTGAGCAACGAAATGATATTGCTATTGAACTATTACGGGCTTTAGAGATGGAAGACTATCAGTTTACTAAATATATTCCTTATTATTTAGGTCAGCTAATACTATATCTTCCACCTAATGAATTAGAGGAACTCACTGATGATTTAATAGAAAAGATCAAACAATCAGACCCTAAATTAAGCTCATTATTGCTTAGGACTATTGGTATAACTATTGCTAATTATCCTCAATACCGTAAAAGATTTTCAGAAAAAGAAAAATCTTACGAAAATAGACTTGGTAAAATAATTGGTATTCTTCTAAACGGCTTGGTGCATTATAATTTACAAGTCAAACAAGCTGCATTTAGAGTTATTGGTAGGGAAATATTTGGTTCAAAACATCTCAGTTTAGAAGAAAAGAACCATATATTTCAGCTTATTGCTAAAAAAATTCTTACTCTATTGACTCCCGTAAATAGAGAAAACTTGATGTTTTTAATAAATTGTACCGGACTTAATTATATCTATAAATTTATCTCTGATTATAATTTCTGTAAAGGTAGTATAAACCTTAAAGCTCCGGTTAGGATAGCCTTCTTTCCCGGGGCTTTTGACCCGTTTTCTCTAAGCCATAAAGAGATAGTAAAAGCAATAGAAGCCCTTGGTTTTGAAATATATTTAGCCGTTGATGAGTTTTCTTGGTCTAAAAGGACTCAACCCCATCTCTTTAGAAAGAATATAATAAATATTTCTATTGCCGATGAACTTAATGTCTACTTATTTCCTGAAGATTTACCTATTAATATTGCTAATCCCCACGACTTAAAGATTTTAAGAGAAAATTTTCCCCTTTCTGAGGTTTATATTGTAGTAGGCACTGATGTCATCTTAAATGCTTCAGCTTATCAGAAGAATAGAACCGAAAATTCCGTACACACTTTTCCTCATATTGTTTTCGATAGAAGGACCTTACCTTCTGCTAACCATAAAGAAGAAAAAATATTTCAAAAGTCTATTGAAAAAATGGAAAAAGAGGTTATACATCTTAATCTCACTTCTCACTATGAAGAGATAAGTTCAAGTCAAATAAGAACCAATATCGATGAAAATAGAGACATTTTTAAACTTATTGATCCTTTAGCCCAGAAATATATTTACGAAAATAGTTTATATCAGAGAGAACCTCAATATAAAAGGGTGATTCAGACTATCTCTATCGAGGTGCAGATAATTGAAGGTGAAAGTATCACCGCAGATTTAATAGAAAAACTTGGCCAGAAGATATTTTCTCAATACCATCAGAACGATATATCTAAAAAGTTCAATGAGTTTACCCATAAATTGAATCCAAGGATTTTGCTTTTACGTGATGTTGATCATAATGGAATGATATTAGGTTTTTCAGTTTTTCATTGGGTTCGTTCGAGTATTCTTTTCCAGGAATTTAGTAATAACTTGATATCGGAATATATCCGAGAAAATACCTTTGGTCATACCATAGTTATTGATGGTATTTTTACCATAACTGATGCAGAGAATAGATCAGAACTTGAAAATCTTGAGCAGGTTATCCTTGCCGAAACCCTTTCTTTTTGCATAGAGAAAGATTACAATTATGCAATTTTCAGGAATATATTAAATAATTATCCTTCCACTTCTTTAAACGAGAACTTAGAACTTATGGGATTTTATCGTTTACCTTTTAGTGAGAAAGATAATCCGGTATTTGTAGTGAATATGAGCAAACCTTGTATCATCAATCTGGATACAGAGACTATTATAAAAGAACCTTTCGGGCAAAATCTAAATATTAAGAAATCAGTTATTATCTCACGGAAGAAATTACTAAAATCATTAACTACCTTTTATCCTGGGAATATTGTTCTACCCTTTAATATAAATTTAATCAATCAGACTATTGTAAAAAAAATCTGTAAGCTAAATAATGTTCCGACCACTCCTTTAGCTTCTCGAATTCTTGGTAAGTCAATGTGTGTACCTTTTGGTAAGATACTACATAAAATGGTGGTTCCTAATACGGTAACGAAATCTCTCCATACTGAAAAAATATTTGCCCCCAATATGAAAAGTTTTGAGATCGACGCCTTTTCTAACTATATGAGTCTGGAAAATCAGGTTAAGATGATTCATTCATTTGATAGGCCGGTAATCCTTATCGATGATTATTTACACAAAGGCTATAGAATAAAAACTCTGGAACCTCTGTTTAAAAAATATAATATCGAAGTTAAAAAAATAATTGTAGGAGCACTGTCCGGAAGTGGGAAAGAAATAGCTACTATATTAAATAGAGATGTTGATTGGGCTTATTTTATTCCTAATCTCAGCTTATGGTTTAACGAAAGTGAATTGTATCCTTTTATCGGTGGAGATGCCTTGGAAAGAAAAATTAGGTCTCAAGGGAATCTGGTTAGGTCCATCAATTGGATATTGCCTTATACCTTTCCTTCATTTATTAAAAATATCTCTGGAAAAACTATTTATAATTTCTCCGAAGTTTGTATTGAAAATTCTTTAACTATATTAGAGGCTCTAGAAAATGAATATCAAGTAATGCAACAAAGAAAATTAACTCTTGACCATTTAGGAGAGGTAATTATTTATCCTCGATATCCTGACCAGGGAGAAGATATGGATTATAATTTAAATCTTAGTCCTTCTCATTATTTAAGGAATGACCTTGAACTTTTAAGGCGAACCAGAGGAATGGCAGACAGGGAAAGGTAAAGCGGGAAGAAGACAGTATATAGTATCGAGTAGGGGTTCGATTCATCGAACCCGTTTTGGGGCGGATAAATCCGCCCCCTACAGGATAAATGTGAAAATACATAATTTTTGTTTCCTCTCCTCTGGAGGGAGAGGATTAGGGTGAGGGGGAAAAATTAAAGATGTTCTTTTATAAACTAAAAGATAAAATACTAATTTCCCAGTCAAAATACCAGGAACTAGATGAGATATCAGAAGATCAGGCCAGAGAGAATAAAGGCATAATTTATGTGCTGAATCAGATAAACCCTTTAAAATCAAGAAGAAGTTTTAGTATTACCGATCCCTCTCTTATATTTTTAAAAGGAGAGAATATCCATTTATTACAGAAACCAAAAAAGGTTAATTATAATTTGCCTAAATGGATTAAAGAAAGAATAAAAGCCAAAAGAGTGAGTTTACTTAATACCGAATATCCTAATTGGCAAGATGTATTAAATTATGAAGTTCCTTTACGTTGGAAAGTTAATATTGTAGGGTTGGGTGATGTAGGAGGAGTCCTCCTTACTGGTTTGAGATTATTAGGAGGAAGATATATTAAATCTATTGGAATATATGATAAAAATATAAATATTATAAAAAGATGGGAATTAGAAGCAAATCAGATATTTAATCCATTTACCACTCAAAAATATCCAGAAGTTTATGTTTTAAATGAAGAGGAGATTTTCAATGGTGATATGTTGGTATTTTGTGCTACCATAAGGGTGCCTGCTTTGGGAGAAGAACAAGAAGATGTGAGAATGAGACAATTTAAAGAAAATTCTAAGCTAATTTCTGATTATGCCCGAAAAGCTCGGGAAAAGTCGTTTAAAGGAATATTTGCAGTAATATCAGACCCGGTAGATTTATTGTGTAAAGCTACCTTCTTAGCCAGCAATAAAAATAAAAGTGGAAAATTTGATTTTCAAGGATTAGCAGCAGAGCAGATAAGGGGATATGGATTAGGGGTAATGTTTGCTCGAGCAGTATATTACTCTAAACAAAATTCTAAAACTAATAAATATGATCAGGAAGGTAGAGCATTTGGCCCTCATGGTAAAGGCTTAATAATTGCCAACAGTATAAAAAAATATGATGAAAGACTATCGGAGCTGCTTACCGATCAGGCCTTAAAAGCGAATTTAGAAATAAGAAGGATCGGTTTTAAACCTTATGTAGCTCCTGCCTTATCCTCGGGGAGTCTTCCAATTATTGCCACCATCAGTGGTAAGTGGCAATATAGTGCCACCTTTATAGGGGGAGTATTTATGGGAGCGAAAAATAGATTGCATAGATCAGGAACTGAAATTGAAAGATTAGATCTTCCTACTATTTTAGTAGAAAAAATTAAAGCAAGTTATAAAGAGCTGGGCAATATTTTATGAAAAATTCTAAATAGAGGAAATCATTTTATGGAAATTGTTTATTTGATTATACCTGGGACAATATCAAATAGTTTTGCTGATATTATCAAAATAGCTACTAAAAATTATCCCTCAGTGATTATCAAAACTATTAAGGACATTCCTGCTGATCTAAGAAATAAAAAGATAATATTTGCTATAGAATTAGATAAGTGTGGATTTAATATTTCTTTATTTGAAATAATTTTAAGATTAAGAGAAAGAGGTAATGATTCTCTTTTAGGTTCAAGGGCAGTAATGATAATCCAGAGTCCCAATGAACTGTTTACTAAAAATATGGCTCAAAAGATAATTTTTTTAGCTAATCAGATGGGATGTAGATTCCCGGGGAATCCAATTGTAGAAGCTACCCGCAATCTTAATAATTTTTTTACCTGGCAAAAGACTTTTGATCTATCTCTTGCCGAGATTTATCAAAAACAATCCAAGGAATTAGTAAGTAAATTAATGATGGAGAATTTAATCTTGATTGATACCCCAAAGATATTAATCCTTCATTCCAGTTCATTTAAGACTTCTAATACTCTTATGCTCTGGGAAATGGTTAAGGATAATCTTACTAGAGGGAATTTAAGAGAACTACATCTAGAAAACGGAACTATTGTAGATTGTAGAGGATGTCTTTATAAGACCTGTATCCATTATAGTGAGGGAAAAAGCTGCTTTTATGGAGGAGTAATTGTAAATGAAATTCTTCCCGCCATAGAAGATGCTGATGGTATAATCTGGTTATGTCCTAATTATAATGATGCTATCTCAGCAAAGCTTATGGCAGTAATAAATAGAATGACGGTACTCTATAAGAGAGTAAAATTTTGGGATAAAACTCTATTTTCTATTATTGTTTCTGGAAACTCAGGAAGTGATTGTGTAGCTGAACAGTTATTAGGGGCCTTAAATATTAACAAGGGGTTTAGACTACCCCCTTATTTTGCCTTAATGGCTACCGCTAATGATCCTGGTGCAATAAAGAAAGTTCAAGGAATAGAAAAAAGAGCAAAGGAATTTGCTGAAAATATAATAAAAGAAATTAAAAAATAAAAGAAAATAGATGGTTTAATAGGATGCAGAATAAAGATATTAAAAATTTTACTTTAGATGAATTAGAAGAAGAATTTAAACCTTTAGGAGAAAGAAAATATAGAGCTACTCAATTATTTTATTGGCTTTATAAAAAAAATGTGGAAAATTTCACAGATATGTCCAATCTACCTATAACATTTAAAAATTTTCTTCAGGATAACTTTCATCTAAGTAATATAAAGTTAGTGAAGTTTACAAAATCGAAAGATCAAACCGAAAAATATTTATTTCAATTAGAAGATGGGAGTTTAATAGAAAGTGTGCTTATATTTTTCCATAAGAGATTGACTGAATGTATATCATCTCAAATTGGTTGTAAATATAACTGCTTGTTTTGTGAAAGTGGTAAAAAAGGTTTGGTTAGAAACCTTTCCATTAGTGAAATTTTAAATCAAGTTTTATTTGTAAAGAGAAAGATAAAGTCTAATCCCCACAATATTGTATTTATGGGAATCGGAGAGCCTTTAGATAATTATGATAATGTTATAAAAGCCATTGATATATTAAATTCTAAGGATGCTTTTAATATGGGAGCAAGAAAAATTACTATTTCTACTTGCGGGATAATACCAGCTATAAAAAGATTACAAGAGCGTAATTGGCAGATAGAATTATCTGTTTCTCTCCATGCCCCGGAGAATAAATTAAGATCTTATCTAATGCCAGTAAATAATAAGTATCCTTTATATGATTTGATAGAAGCTTGTAAGAATTATACCAAAAAAACAAAAAGACAGGTTACTTTTGAATATATTTTAATTAAAGGAGTGAATGATTCGCTGCATTATGCTGATAAATTAGCTAAATTAATTATTGGATTTAATTCTAAAGTAAACTTAATAACTTTTAATCCTGTTCCTCATTCTTCGCTTCAACCATCTGAGGTTATTCAGGTTAAGAACTTTAAAGATAAATTAATGGCCAGTGGAATCCCCACTACCATAAGACAATCAAGGGGTAGTGATATATACGCTGCTTGTGGACAGCTAAAGAGCCTGCATCTAAAATAAGTGCAAAAATATTAATTATTCTATTGCCTAAAGTATTTTTTCTAGAGTTTTTTCTTTCTATTTACTCGATACGCAATACGCAATACGAAAATATTCTTGACTTTATAAGTATATTTGGTATACTTTTAACGAAGATAATTATTAGAAAACGGGCCCATAGCTCAGTTGGTAGAGCAACCGGCTCATAACCGGTCGGTCCCTGGTTCGAGTCCAGGTGGGCCCACCAAAAAACTAATATATTTTTATTAGTAGCAAACCAAGGTAGTAAAAAATTTTATGAAGAAATTTAAAATTGATAAAAGATTAGAGTTTTTAAAAAACCTTACTTCTTATATGTAGGAAGTAAGGTTTTTTTATTTTAAAGCACTCTATTGATCTGAAGAGGGGAGGAATAGTTAATTGATAGAGCAATTTGATATTCTATTAGAATTACAAAAAATAGATAATGATATAA
This sequence comes from Candidatus Infernicultor aquiphilus, assembly GCA_002782675.1. Lineage (GTDB taxonomy): Bacteria > Atribacterota > Phoenicimicrobiia > Phoenicimicrobiales > Phoenicimicrobiaceae > Infernicultor > Infernicultor aquiphilus. The sequence goes on along the minus strand of PFIP01000015.1, from coordinate 17,056 downwards.
ATGAAGAAGAGAAAAAGAAAAAAGAGTTGCCCTCGAGAATAGAAATAATTAATAAAGAAATTCAAGAATTAAAAAATGATCTAAAGAATAAACATGAAAATTATAAAGAATTGCAGCTTAAGTTGAAAAGAAAAGAATTAGATTTATCTGAAAAATCTAACAAGATTAAAAAACATCAGGAAGATTTATACGGAGGTAAGATATCTGATATCAAAGAACTTAAACAATTACAAAGGGTAATAGCTAATTATGAAGAAGAAAAAAATAATATTGAGAACGAACTTTTAAATTTAATGGAAGAAATAGAAGAACTTAATAAATTAGTTAATAAACTTGAGGAAGATTTAAAAGAGAAAGAAAAGTATTTACAAAAGCGTCAACAGGAAATGGAATTATTAGCGGCCAGAATAGAAGAGAGTATGAATTCTTTAAACCTTAAAAGAAAAGAAAGGTTAATTAAATTAACCGATAACCGTCTTCTGAAAGAATATGAACTATTAAAAAAAGAAAAAGGTGGGAAAGCCATTGTCACGGTTAATAGTTCTATATGCCCAGGTTGCTCTCTCGATCTTCCCAGTGATATCATTTATCAATTGAAAAAAGGTCAAATACTAATAACTTGCCCTAATTGTAACCGAATTTTGGTTTGGAAAGGGTAATTCAAGTTAATTGACTTCTTAAAAATAAAATGGTATTTTAAAATAGAAAAAAGAGAATAGTTGATAAATAGTTGATAAGTAGGTCAGGTAATCGCGGAAGAAAAATATTTTCTTCCGAGGAAAGTCCGAGCTCCATAGGGCAGAGTGCTGGGTAATCCCCAGTGAGGGTAACCTCGAGGAAAGTGCTACAGAAAATATACAGCCTAACACTTAAATCTGATACCAGACTTGAGTGTAGGGTAAAGGTGAAAAGGCAGGGTAAGAGCCTACCAGTTGTTAGGTGACTAACAAGCTTAGCAAACCCCACTTGGAGAAAGACCAAATAGGAAGAGGTGTAGCGGCCCGCTTTAATCTTCGGGTAGGTCGCTAGAGATGTAAGGTAACTTACATCCAAGATAGATGATTACCGCCCTTATAATTTAATAAGGGAACAAAACTCGGCTTATGATCTACTTATCAGAATAGAGTAAAAAAAGAGATATAGGAATAGAAAATAATATCCTATATCTCTTTTTTTATTTATTCTTTTTCTTCGAATACTCTCCATAAGTAAATCAATTTTTATAAATAATCCATCTGTCCTACCTAATCCAAAATAATAATTAAAATACTGCTTTCTTTTATGGTTAGAAAAACAAGTTAAAACCGTCGAATTTTCCATATTTTAAAAAAAAATAAAATATTTTTTCAAAAAAAGAGGATTTTTTAAAAAAATGTAGTATACTATAAATAATGGAGTGAAGTGGAGTGAAGTGGAGGATTTAATCTAAAGGAGCATTTATGTTTTTAGGACAATATGAACATACCATTGATGAGAAAGGGCGGTTAATTGTACCGGCAAAATATCGTGAACCTTTAGGTGATAATTTTATTATTACCTATGGTCTTGATGTTTGTCTTTTTGTGTACTCTCTTGAAGAATGGAAAACTCTTGCTGAGAAATTAAAGTCACTTCCCTTGGGACAAAGAGATGCACGAGCATTTAAGAGGATACTATTTTCTCGAGCTACTAATTGTACCATAGATAGTCAAGGTAGAGTAATTATTATGAAATATTTAAGAGAATATGCTCGGATTGATAAAGAAGTTATGATTATTGGGGTGTCAGATAGGATAGAAATCTGGAGTAAAGATATATGGCAAAAATATTTTGATAAGATTGAAGATTCATATGAAGATATTGCGGAAAGGGTATATGAAAAAGAAGAATAATCTATGGTGAATTCTTTTCATAGTCCAGTACTAACAAAAGAAGTTATATATTATTTAAATTGCAAAAAAGAGGGTATTTATATTGATTGTACTTTAGGAGGCGGAGGACATGCTGAATCAATTTTAGAAAAAATATACCCTGATGGTTTGTTGATTGGTATTGATCAGGACATAGAGGCAATCGAAGCAGCAAGTAGAAAATTAAAAAATTATCTGGATAGAGTGAAATTAGTGAAAGATAATTTTAATAATTTAGAAAAGATTTTAAATAACTTAAAAATTAAAAAAGTTAGCGGAATATTTTTTGATTTAGGAGTTTCCTCTCACCAATTAGCAGAAAAGGAGCGGGGATTTAGCTTTAAAGAAGACAGTTATTTAGATATGCGGATGGATTTAACCCAAAAATTTAATGCTGATATTCTGGTTAATAGTTATTCAGAAAAAGATCTGATAGAAATATTCCAGAGATATGGAGAAGAAAGATTTTCTAAAAGAATTGCCCATTTAATAGTCCTAAAGAGGCAAAATAATCCTATAACTACTACCAAACAATTAGCTGATTTGGTGATAAGGGCTCTTCCTAAAACTAAAAAAAAGAGTTGGTGGAGAATTCATCCCGCCACTCGAATTTTTCAGGCGATCAGAATAGAGGTAAATCGAGAACTCGAGTTCTTAGAAAAGGGGTTATATCAAGCTATCCAAGTTTTAGATGATCAAGGAAGGGTAGGTGTTATTTCCTACCATTCTTTAGAGGATAGGATAGTTAAAAATATATTTAAAAAAGCGGAGAAAGAAGGAATAGGACAAAAGGGGTATAACTTAAAAATTATTACTAAAAAACCAATTAGGCCTTCTTTAGAGGAAATAAAGGGAAATCCTAAAGCGAGAAGCGCTAAATTAAGAGTGGCAGAAAAGATAATATCTAATACTATAAATATATAAATAAATTTATTTTTAAAAATTTTTAACAAAAAGCGGTGATAATAAAGTGAGAAGTAGTAATAATATTATAATTAGTAGTAATTGTGAATATAAAAATATGTTGGCTATTTATGGATCATTTTTATTTTTAGTATTTTTTATCACTTCCATAATTATTTTTTATATCTCGAATAATATTATATTAACAGAATTAGGATATAAATTAATAGAGTTAGAAAATACTAAGGTAATGTTAGAAGAACAGAATAGGAAGCTTGACTTAAATGTAGAGACTCTTTCTGCACTTGATAGAATTGAAGGAGTTGCTTCTAACCATTTAGGGATGATTAGACCAAAAGAAGTTAAATATATTGTTTTAAACCCTACTCCTCAGGTTAGTTCTCGAGAAGATATTGGAGTAAGCAGTAATAATTATGAAAAAGAAAAGTACTTTTGGGCTAGTCTTAACCTAAATAAATTAGACGACTTGATTTTAGGGCTATTAAAATAATAATACTATAGTTGTAAAAATATATGCAAAAAAAGGTGGGAATTGTTATTGCTTTCCAAAGAAAAAAAAGAACGTCTTACTTTTTTATTCATATTATTTATAATTTTTTATTTTTTATTAATTTATAGATTATATAACATTCAAGTTATTCAAAGTAATAAATTTGAAGAAATTGCCCAACAAGAGCATCTCACTTCTTTTTCTATTGAAGGAGAGCGAGGTAATATTTATGATAGAAATTTAAAGAAGTTAGTTGTTAATGTTGATGTTCAATCCTTATTTGCTATCCCACCTAAAATTAAAAATCCTCAAGAGGCCGCTTTAAAAATATCTTTAATTTTAAATTTAGAAACCAAAGAGGTATTAGATAAATTAAATCAGAAAAGACCTTTTGTATGGATAAAGAGAAAATTAAATGAAACAGAAGTTGAAGAGATTAAAAAATTAAATTTAGAGGGATTAGATTTTTTAAAGGAGAGCAAAAGATTTTATCCTCAAAAATATTTAGCTTCTAATTTAATGGGATTTGTAGGGATAGATAATCAAGGTTTGGAAGGTTTGGAGTCATTTTTTGATCAGGAATTAAAAGGATTACCTGGTTTAGTAGTTTTAGAAAGAGATGCTTCGGGAGGGGAAATACCACTTAGCATTAAAGAACTAAATACTCATCGGGACGGAAATTCTATTGTTTTAACTATTGATGAAGTTATACAGTATATTACTGAAGAAGCTCTAGATAAAGCTTTTCAGAAATACAAAGCTAAAGCCGGAGTTGCTATTGTAGTAGAACCAAAAACTGGCGAAGTTTTGGCAATAGCAGTAAGACCTTCTTATGATCCAAATTATTTTAATAAATATGCTCTCGATTCTTGGAAGGACCTGGCCATAACTAATACCTATGAGCCGGGATCAACCTTTAAAATCGTTACTATAGCTACCGCATTGGAAGAAGGAGTAGTTAAATTAGATGATCAGTTTTATTGTAAAGGGTGGATAAATTATAATGGACATATTTTTCACGATATACACCAACATGGCTCACAAAATCTTACCGATATAGTAAAGAATTCTTGTAATGTAGGTATAATTCAAGTTGGAATAAGGTTAGAAAAAAAGGTTTTTGAAACATCTATTAGAAGATTCGGATTTGGAACGTTAACCGAAATAAATTTACCTGGTGAAGCAAATGGATTAATAAGAAGTTCTAAAGATTGGTCAAAAATATCTTTAGCCTCTATATCTATAGGGCAGGAAATTTCAATAACTCCTATCCAATTAATAATGGCTGTATCAGCTATAGCTAATCGAGGGACTTTGATGAAACCGTTGATAGTAAAGGAAATTTTAGATTCTAATCAAAATAGCGTTAAAGTATTTAAGCCCAAGCCAGTGCGGCAAGTAGTATCAGTTGAAACAGCTTTAACTATGACTAAAATATTAGAACAAGTAGTGATTAATGGAACTGGCATGGAGGCAAAACTTGATGAATACCAGGTTGCCGGGAAGACTGGAACTGGTCAAATATTTGATTTTGCTACTGGTAAATACTCTAATAGTGCTTATACTTCATTATTTGTAGGTTATGTACCAGCTGAAAATCCCAAAATATCTATTTTAATTTTATTAGATCAACCTAAAGGTAGTTATTACGGGGGAACGGTGGCTGCTCCGGTATTTAAAGAAATTGCTTCCAAAGTCCTCCCTTATTTATCAATTCCACCCAATCAATAGCGTATAGCGTTGAGAAATAAGTATATAATAATATGTAGGGGCAGATCTTGTATCTGCCTGTTACAAGGTTAGTATAACAATTGAAACACTATACGCAATACGATATACTATATACGAATCAGGGAAATTAGAGGTAATTTATGCTATGAAGTTAAGCGAACTGATAACTAACTTAGAAGTTAAGGAAGTTTTTGGCGATTTAAATTTAGATATTAAAGGAATTTACTATGACTCTCGAAAAATAAAGAGAGATTTTTTATTTATATGCATAAGAGGTTTTACTTTCGATGGGCATCATTTTATTGCTGAAGCTATTAATAAAGGTGCTATTGCTCTGGTAGTAGAAAAAGAAATTAACCTCAGACCCGGTATTACTGTAATCAAGGTAAAGGATAGTCGCAAAGCTTTAGCAATTTTAGCTAATCAATTTTATGGTTTTCCTTCCAGTAAATTAAAATTAATTGGAGTTACTGGAACAAACGGTAAAACTACCATTACCTATATGTTGAGAATTATCTTGCAGGAAGCAGGTTATAAAACTGGACTTCTTGGTACTGCTCAAAACATAATTGGTGATAATATTGTCTCTTCTCATATGACTACTATGGAATCAGTCGATTTACAAAAAGCCCTCCAAGAAATGGTAGAAAAAAAGAATAGCTATGCGGTAATGGAAGTATCTTCACATGCCTTGCAATTATCTCGAGTAGAAGGTTGTAATTTTGATCTAGCTATTTTTAGTAATATTAGCAGAGAGCATTTCGAAATCCATAAAAATTTTTCTAATTATTTAGAGGCAAAGAAAAAATTATTTTTAAGTTTAAATAAAAGTAAAAAAGAAGCTTATAAAAAATTTGCGATAATTAATATTGACGAAGAGTATAGTAAAAATTTTATAGATTGTAATGAGGTCAATTTAATGACCTATGGAATAAAAAAAGAGAGTAATGTTAGGGCTAAAAATATAGAAATGGATATTAAAAATTCTTCATTTATAGTGGAGACACCTATAGGTGATACTAAGATAGTTTTAAATTTTAGTGGAGTATACAACATATATAATGCTTTAGCAGCTATAGCAGCATCTATTTCTCAGGGTATTCCTTTAAATATAATTTCCCAAGCTTTAGGTAAGTTTTATGGGGCTCCTGGAAGATATAAAATGATTGAATATGGTCAGAATTATACTATTATTATAGATTTTGCTCACAATTATCATGGATTAGGAAATATATTGCAGAATTTACACCGCTATGCTTCTCGTAATATAATTACTGTATTTGGACATGGAGGAGAAAAATATAATAAGGTAAGAGTTACCATAGGAGAAGTTATAGGAAAATATAGTGATTATGTAGTAATAACTGCTGATAACCCTAAAAGTGAGGATCCTGTAAAGATTGCTAAAGAGATTGAAAAAGGGGTTAAAAAAACCAATAAAGAATATATTATAATTATCGACCGAGCGGAAGCTATTAAACATGCTTTAGGTAAAGCTAAAGAAGGAGATATAGTTTTGATAGCTGGGAAAGGACCTGAAAATGAACAAATCTATAAAAATAAAATTCTTCACTATAATGATGAAGAAGTAGTAAGGAAAATATTAATGGAGAGATAAAAATTGGAAGGGTATAAAGTTACAGAATTGATAAAAGCTACCTCAGGAAGGTTAATTCAGGGTGACCAAGATCGCTTAATAAATAGAGTTTCTATAGATAGTAGGAATCTAGCTCCCGGTGATTTATTTTTTGCCATAATTGGTTCCCGTTTTGATGGACATAATTTTATTGGAGAAGCTCTTAATAAAGGATCGGTGGGAGCAGTAATTTGTAAAAATATTGGTAATTTGTTACAGAAAGAAGAGCTAAATAAAGATAAAATTATTATCCAAGTAAAAGATACTCTTTCTGCTCTGCAAGATTGGTCTAAGCATTATAAAAATAAATTTAAAACTTTTAATATCTGCATTACCGGTAGTAACGGAAAGACCACCACCAAAGAGATCATTGCTCATATATTATCTCAAAAATTCTCTCTTTTAAAAACCTCTTGTAATTATAACAATGAAATTGGAATCCCTCTTACTTTGTTACAGCTTAATGCATTACATCAGATATTAGTGGTAGAGATGGGGATGAGAGGTTTAGGAGAGATAAAAGTTCTTACTAATCTTGTCCATCCTGATTTAGCAGTGATAACTAATATTGGAGAGGCCCATATTGGTTTATTAGGATCAAGAGATAATATTTTTAAGGCTAAATCAGAATTGTTACAATCATTAAACCAAGATGGTATAGTAATTTTAAATAGAGATGATCCCTATTTTTTAAAGACCTTGGAAATGGTTAAAGGCAAGAAAATGATTACCTTTGGCCTTGAGAATAAAAGTGATATTATGGCTTTTAATATTAGAATGATCAGCGACAGAGGAATGAAGTTTACCCTTAAAATAAAAGATGTTGAAGACCGAGAGATATTTTCCCCTTTATTAGGAAGGTATAACATTTATAACGCACTTGCTGCTTCTGCAACTGCTTTTGCTTTGGGAGTAGAAATGGATTTAATTGAAAAAGGCTTAGCTTCTTTTAAACCATTAGAAATGCATATGTATTTAAAGAATTTTTATGATGATATTAAAATCTTAAATGATTCCTATAATGCTAGTCCATTAGCAGTAAAAAAGGCTTTAGAAACTTTAGTAGAAGTGTCACAAGGAAATAGAAACGTAGCTATCTTAGGAGATATGCTTGAATTAGGAGAAAAGACTAACTTTTATCATCAAGAAATAGGAAGAGAAGTAGCAAAATTATCTATTAATCTGCTAATTACTGTTGGTGAAGGAGGAAAGATAATTGCTAAATCTTCTAAAGATGAGGGAATGTCAGAAAATAAAATTTTTTCTTTTGAGAAAAGTGAGAAGAAAAAATTGGTTAAAGAACTATTAAATCTAACTAGACCAGGAGATTTTGTCTTATTAAAAGGTTCTCGAGAAATGAAGATGGAAGAGATCTTAGAATTTTGGCAAAAAGAATATCAAAAAAATAATCTCACCACCTAGGGGGGCATAATGACCAATTGGCTATGGATAATTTTAATTTCGTTTATAATTCCAGTTATTACTTTGCCATTTTTTGTAAATTATCTTAAAAAGCATAAAATAGGACAGAGAATTCGTCAGGAAGGGCCAGATCTTCATCAACATAAAATGGGAATACCCACCATGGGAGGAATAATTGTTCTTCTTACTTTGCTAATAGTAATTATACTGCTTGTCCCTTATAATAAATATATTTTATGGTCGTTAATCATTACGGTCGGTTTTGGCCTTATCGGTTTAATTGATGATTTAATAAAATATTTTAAAAAACGTTCATTAGGTCTTAAAGCTAGCTATAAATTATTTCTTCAAATTATCTTTTCTCTAATAGTTATTTTTTTTATTTATCCAATTGGTGATTTGGGTACAGAAATTTATCTTCCTTTTTTGAAGAAAAGTTTAGATTTAGGTAGATTGTTTGCACCTTTTGTAGTCTTGGTAATGATTAGCTCGGTAAATGCTTTAAATTTAACTGATGGTTTAGATGGACTAGCTACCGGATTGATATTTATTGCTATGTTGACTTTTGCTTTAATCGCCTATATTCAAAATATTTTGCCGATGAGTCTTTTTTCTCTAATAGTTGCCTTTACTTGCCTCGGTTTTTTAGTCTATAATTTTTTCCCGGCTCAAATATTTTTAGGAGATGTAGGTGCTTTTGCTTTAGGTGGCGCACTTGTATCTATAGCAATTTTTACTAAAACAGAACTATTTTTATTGATCATTGGGGGAGTATTTGCAATTGAAACTTTATCAGTAATCTTACAGGTAACTTCTGTAAAATTAAGAAAGAAAACTATTTTTAAGATGAGTCCGATTCATCATCATTTTGAACTTTGTGGATGGCCAGAACCAAAAATTGTGATCAGGTTTTGGATAGCGGGAATAATACTGGCTATTATTGGGATAGCCAGTATATAATATCGAGTATTTAGTATCGAGTATCGAGTATATAGTAAGAAATTAAAGAACAATAATTTCTAAATTCTAATCTCTTTTCTTTACTATATATATAGTAAAATATAGTAATAAGTGATGAGTAATGTGTAACAAGTAATAAGTTTTGGATTTGAAAAAAGTAGGGGCGTATTGCATACGCCCTCAAGAGGCTTTAACGCAATACGCTAACTACAAAATATGGAGTTATAATGAAATGATAATAGAAAAGAAATCTCCTGATCTATGGGTTTTTATAACTGTAATTATTCTAACGGCTATTGGCGTATGTATGGTCTTTAGTTCAAGCTATGTTATGGGTTATAAGTGGTATGGAGATAGTTATTATTTTTTAAAGAAACAATTATTTTTTAGTATAATAGCTTTAATAGTATTTTTTTTCGCCATATTTACCGACTACCATCACTTTAAAAAATTTGCTTTACCTCTCTTAATTTTATCTATTATTTTGCTATCCATGTTATTTATTCCAAACCTGGGGAGATCTGCTGGGGGAGCAAAGAGATGGATTAAGATAGCCTTTCTTCCTTTCCAACCTCAACCTTCTGAACTGGCTAAATTTGCTTTAATTTTATATATGGCAGAATTTTTAACCAGGAAACAATTAAAAGATATAAAAACATTTATTAAAGGGATATTACCCTCAATAATTATTGTGTTAGTTATGTTTTTATTGATTTTAGAAGAACCTGATTTTAGTACTTCCTTAATCATTCTAGGTATTTCCTTTATTATGTTATTTATTGGTGGAACTAGGGTCCTTCAACTTTATTCGTTGATAATAGCCTCAATTCCTTTCGGGATTTTTATGTTATTAAAAGAAGAATATAGAAAGATAAGATTGCTTTCTTTTTTGAATCCATGGAAAGATCCTTTAGACAGTGGGTTTCATATAATACAATCTCTATTAGCTTTAGGTAGTGGTAGAATCTTGGGAATTGGATTGGGGGCAAGCAAGCAAAAATATTTTTATCTTCCTGATCAACATACGGATTTTATCTTTTCCATTATTGGGGAAGAGTTTGGGTTTATAGGTACTCTTATAATAATTATTCTGTTTATAATATTACTATGGCGTGGATTTAGGATAGCTTTGAATTCAGTTGATGAATTTGGTACTTTATTAGCTGCTGGGATTACTTCTATGCTAGTTTTTCAGAGTATAATCAATGTAGGAGTAGTAACTAAGATAATCCCTACTACTGGTATTACTTTACCCTTCATAAGTTTCGGAGGCTCATCTTTAATTATGAATATGTTTTGTGCCGGAATTTTATTGAATATTTCCCGGTATAAAATAAAAGAGGGTGGAGTTAATTAATGTCAATAAAGGCAATCATATCTGGTGGTGGAACAGGCGGACATATATATCCTGGAATTAGCTTAGCTTATGAAATAAAAGATAGAAATGTAAATAATAAGGTTTTATTTATAGGAACAGAAAGAGGCTTAGAATCAAAACTTATACCTCGGGAAGGTTTTAAATTTGAGAAAATTTCTGCTCGAGGTATCCAACGAAAAATATGTTTTGAAAATATAGTGGCTATTTTAATTTTTTTTATATCACTATTTCAATCTTTTAAAATTATAAAAAGATATAAACCAGATTTGGTTATCGGAACCGGTGGCTATGTAAGTGGTTCGGTTGTTTTGATGGCTGCCTTACTAGGCATTCCAACTTTTATTCATGAACAGAATGTAGTCCCTGGAGTTACCAATAAATTTTTATCTCCTCTAGCAAGGGCAACATTTTTAAGCTTTGATCAATCGCGAAAATACTTTAGCCACCAATCAAAATTAACCTTAACTGGCAACCCGATTCGATTTAAAAATTTAGAAAGAAATAAAAGCAAAGATTACCAAAAATTTAATCTTGATCCCTTGAAAAATACCATATTAGTCTTAGGAGGTAGCAAGGGAGCAGCTTCAATTAATAGAGCAGTAGTGCAAGGAATAAGTATAATAAAGGAAATTATTAAAAATAAATGGCAAGTTTTGTTGATTAGTGGGCAAGATGATTATAGTAAAATAATCGAAATAATTGGAGAAGATAATAAAATATTTTTTGTAGAGCGCTATTTATATGATATAGAAAAAGCATATTCTTTGGCTGATCTAATGATTTGTCGAGCAGGAGCTACGACATTAGCTGAAATTAGTGCTTATGGGATACCTGCAATTTTAATACCTTATCCCTATGCGACTAACCATCACCAAGAAATTAATGCTCGTATTTTAGAAAGAGAGGGAGCTGCGTTAGTAATTTTAGAAGAAAATTTATCTGGAGAAAAATTAGCCAAGGTTTTAGTCGATTTAATTAAAGATGAAAATAAATTAGAGCTAATGGCAAAAAAAAGTAGAGAATTAGATAAGGTCGATTCAGCTGCAAAAATCATAAATATTATTTTTAATTATATTAGAAAAAAAAATAAAAAATAAAAGATATTTTTCAATACGATATACGAGAAGAGGAGGGATATTATTGTTAATGAATGAACGAAAATTACATATACATTTTATAGGTATAGGCGGAGCAGGAATGAGTGCTTTAGCTTTAATCCTTCTTGATTTAGGCTATAAAATTAGCGGTTCTGATATTAGTCCTTCCAAGATAACTAATAGATTAATTGATAAAGGAGCAATTATTTTTGAGAATCATAACGAAAATAATATAGAAGGAGCGGATCTAATAGTAGTTTCATCAGCAATTCCCGAATCTAACCCAGAAATTGAAGCTGCTTTAAAGAAAAATATAAAAATAATTAAAAGAGCTAAGATGTTGGCAAATCTTATGGATCATAAATACGGAATAGCCATTGCCGGTACACATGGTAAAACTACTACTACTTCTATGATAAGTCTATTATTAGAAAAAAGTGGTTTAGACCCTACGGTAGTAATAGGAGGAGAATCAAACAATATTAAAAGTAATGCCAAATTGGGAAAGGGAAATTATATTGTTGTAGAAGCTGACGAAAGTGATGGCTCTTTTTTAGAATTAAATCCATATATGGCTATAGTCACCAATATAGAAGATGATCATTTAGATCATTATAAAAATATAGAAAATGTTCTAAAAGATTTTTTGAAATTCATTGATCAAGTTCCTAATGATGGACAGGTGATTTTGTGCAAGGATTGCGATAATGTGAAGAAATTAATAAAAGAATATGGAAAAAGTTATATTTCTTATGGAATATCTACAGAAGCGGATTTTATGGCTAAAAAAATAGAATTAGATAAATTAAGTTCTAGATCAGAAATATATTGGCAGGGTGAAAAAATCGGTAATCTTCATTTAAATGTTGCGGGATATCATAATATTTTAAATGCCTTAGCGGCAATTGCTGTTGCTCGAGAATTGGGAATGAATTTTAATCAAATTGCAGAAATATTAGAAAGCTTTCAGGGAGTACAAAGAAGAATGGAAATAGTTGCCAATATCGATGGTAAAATATTAATTATGGATGATTATGCTCACCATCCTACCGAAATCAAAGCAACCTTAAGTGCTTTAAGGAATAGTTGGGAAAATAGAAGAATAATTGTCGTATTTCAGCCTCATAGGTATACCAGGACTAAACTTCTGGCAGAAAAGTTCGGTAAGGTATTTTTTGATGCTGATCAGGTAGTTATCACTGATATTTATTCAGCCAACGAACCACCAATATCTGGAATTAGTGGAGAAACTATATTTAAGGAGATTAAAAAAGCCAATCATAGTTTTGTAAAATATATACCCTCTAAAAATAATATTTTAAGTTTTTTATACGAAATTGTTCAACCTGGAGATGTAATAATAACTATGGGAGCAGGAGATATTTGGACTGTTGGTCAGGAATTGGCTAAACAATTAAAGAGAACGAAGGTGTCTTAATTTATTTGAGAATGAATCTAGAGATTATAAGTAATGAATTAAAAAAAAGAGAAATTAATAAGATAGTTAAATTTAATGAACCATTAAAGAAGCATACTTCGTTTAGAATCGGTGGACCTGTTGACATTTTTTGTACCCCTAATACTATCGAAGAATTAAAAAAAGTTATTTCTATTTCCAAAGAATATGATATTCCCTTTTGGGTAATTGGGAACGGAAGCAATATATTAATTTTAGATCAAGGGGTAAGAGGGATAGTAATTAAATTAAACCAGGGTTTTAAAAAAATAATATTTCTGGATAAAATTGTAAAAGTAGGAGCGGGAGTATCTTTAATACATTTAGGTAAAATAGCTTTAAAGAGAGAATTAAGTGGATTAGAATTTGTCTGTAATATCCCCGGAACTTTAGGTGGAGCAATAATTAATAACGCTAGTTTTAATGGAAACTGCATGGCAAATATAGTGCAAGAGGTTACTTTTTTAACTGAAGAAAATAATCTAGAGAGCGCATCTAAATCTGATTTAGATTTTAATTATCGGAAATGTAATTTAAAAGGTAGGTCAGCTATAATTTTAGAAGCAACCTTACAATTAAAAGAGGGGAATAAAGAAAAAATAGAATCTAAAATAAGAAAAAATATTAAAATCAGGAAAGCTAAACAGCCTATCGATAAATTGAGTGCAGGTAGTATATTTAAAAATCCACCAGGTTATTATGCTGCTGAATTAATAGAAAAGGTTGGAGCAAAGGGACTCTCTCAAGGTAAAGCTGAAGTTTCTTGTAAGCACGCTAATTTCATTATAAATAACGGGAATGCTGCCGCAAGGGATGTTTTATATTTAATTGAAGAAATAGAGAAAAGAGTAAAAGAAGCTTTTAATATTGAATTAAATCGGGAAATACAAATTCTGGGTGAACCGTAAAAACGTATCGCGTATCGTGTATTGCGTATCGCGCAAAATCATATAAAAAGAAACCAGGGGAAAATGGAAGAATGATTAATGATAATGAAAAAGAGAATGAATTAGAGGAGGAAGAAGAAGAGGAAGAAGAAGGCGAAAAAAGCCAATATTTTGGAGTAAAAGTAACCAAAATATTGATTTTTTATTTAATAATAGGTTTTTTAGGTTGGAATTTTTTTAATTTTATGTTTGACTCGAAATTTTGTAATATTGATGAAGTTATAATTAAAGGAAATAGTTATCTTAGCGAAAATGAAATATTTGCTAAGTCTCAGATAAAATTAGGTAAAAATATCTTTAAGTTAGATTTAAATAAAGTTATAAACTCTTTAAAGGAAGAACCCTGGATAAGAGAATTAGAAGTAAAGAGGGTAATACCTAATAAAATAATCATTTCTTTAGAAGAAAGAAAAGCAGCAGCAATTGTATATATCGGAGAAGAATATTTTATTTCGAGCCAAGAAGGAATAGTTTTATCTAAAATTGATAAAACCAAGAGAGGATTTAATCTACCTTTAATATTAGGATTAAAAATTACTGAAATAAAAATAGGTAAAAAAATAGATGAAACTGAGTTTAGGACAGCATTAGAAATTATTAACTCAGCAGAAGTGATATTACCTAAGAAATTTTGTATCATAAAAATATTAGCTCCAGATGATTTTATGATTTGCAATGAAGATGATACATTGAAAGTTAAGTTAAATAAACCAGAGGAGATTATTAATAAAGAAAAATTATTAAGAGAAGCTTTAGAAAAGATTGAAAATGAGAAGTTATTAGTCGAATATATAGATATGAGTTTTAAAGATAGTTTAATAATAAAAGTAAAGAAATAGTATTTTTTAAACAAAAGATATCAGTTATTTACTTTAATTAATCAGTAGTGTATGATATTTAAAAGCAGGCAGGAGGTTATAGATATGGAAAGAGATGAAATAGTAGTTGGTTTAGATATAGGTACTAGAAAAGTATGTACGGTTATAGGTGAATTAGGTGAAGATAACCAAATAGAAATTATTGGCATAGGCACCTCCCCTTCATTAGGAGTAAAAAAGGGAGTAATTATAGATTTGGATCAAGCTATTCAATCTGTAAAACAATCTATCGAAAGTTCTGAACGTATGGCCGGAGCTCGAATTGATTCTGTTTTTGTTTCTATTGCGGGAAGTCATATAACATCTGTAAATAGTAAAGGGGTTATTGCCATTTCTGAAGCATCTTCAGAAATTACTGAAAGGGATATTGAAAAGGTTATAGAAGCTGCTAAAGCGGGAATAGTTTCTCCGGAGAAAGAATTAATTCACATTTTAAGTCGCGAATTTGTGGTAGATGGCCAAAGTGGAATAGTGGATCCACTAGGAATGTCTGGTACACGATTAGAGTGTAAAGTCCATATTATAACTGGTTCGAGTACAGCGATACAAAATTTAATTAAATGTGTAGAAGGAGCAGGAGTAAATATTGAGGAAATTATTTTTGGAACTTTAGCTTCTAGTAATGCGGTTTTAAGCAGTACCGAGAAAGAGTTGGGAGTTTTATTAATTGATATTGGTGCTGGAACTACTGAAATAGCGATTTTTGTTAAAGGTGGATTAGCTTATTCTGCAGTTTTGCCAGTAGGGGGTATTCAGATTACTAATGATTTAGCTATTGGTTTAAGAACTTCTGTAGAAGAAGCTGAGAAGATAAAAATTAATTATGGAACCGCTATTGAAAATAGTATTTCTCCTGAAAAATTAGTAGAAATTTCCAGTATTAATGAAAAAGATAAACAAAATATATCTAAAAAATACCTGGTAGAAATTATTGAACCTCGAGTCAGTGAGATATTTAGTTTAGTAGGAGCTGAAGTTAAAAAATCTGGGTATTATGATATGATTCCCGGGGGAGCAGTTATAACTGGAGGTAGTTCTTTACTGCCTGGTATTTCAGAAGTTGCTGAAAAGGTCTTAAATTTACCTTCTCGATTAGGAAGGCCCCATTACCAGGGGGAGTTAGCAGATATGATAAATGACCCTTCCTATTCTGCAGCAGTTGGATTATTGAGTTATGCTACAGAAAGATATTCTATCGGGAGGTCTTTTAAATTATCTAGAAAAAAAACAGGATTAAAAAATATTTTTGGAAAAATTTATAGTTGGTTGAGAGATTTTTTTTAGTTGTTTTCATTATTTTAAGATAAGTTATTATTTTGTTATTTTGTAAGGAGGTTATAAATTGCCTAACTTTAATAATAAAGTAGGACAGTTTGTGGAGATAAAAGTTATTGGTGTGGGTGGCGGCGGTGGTAATGCGGTTAATAGAATGATTGAATCGAAATTACAGGGGGTTGGATATATTTCCGCTAATACTGATGCCCAAGTATTGGCCCTTTCTAATGCAGAACAGAAAATACAAATTGGTAGTAGTATAACTAAGGGATTAGGTAGTGGATCAAACCCAGAAATTGGTCGTCAAGCTGCCGAAGAAGATAAAGATAAAATTTTAAACGCCTTAGAAGGAGCAGAAATGGTATTTATCACCGCAGGTATGGGAGGTGGAACTGGAACTGGTGGAGCTCCAATTATCGCTAAATTATCTAAAAGTTTAGGTGCATTAACCGTTGGAGTAGTGACTAAACCTTTTTCTTTTGAAGGCCGCATAAGAATGAAACAGGCTGAAGAAGGGGTCAAATTATTAAAAGAATGTGTGGATACTTTAATTGTAATTCCTAATGATAGGTTACTTCAAGTAGTTGATAAAAATACTTCTATCTTAGAGGCTTTTAAAATTGCCGATGAAGTTCTATTACAAGGGATTCAGGGAATTACAGATATTGTAGTTGAGCCCGGTTTAATAAATGTAGATTTTGCTGATGTAAAAACGATTATAGCCAATGCTGGCACAGCTATAATGGGAATGGGAAGAGCTAGTGGTGAAAACCGAGCTATAAAAGCAGCAGAGAGAGCTATAAATAGTCCAATTTTGGAGACAAATATCCAAGGAGCTAAAGGGATATTATTTAACATTAGTGGAAGTTCAAATTTAACTTTATATGAAGTTAATGAAGCGGCTGAAATAATTTCTAAAGCGGCTAATCCTGAAGCAAATATAATTTTTGGAGCAGTAATTAAGGAAGAATTG
>PFIP01000103.1 GCA_002782675.1 Candidatus Infernicultor aquiphilus | reverse complement strand
AAACGCATAATCTTTCTGCTTCCGCTTAAACCTCCTGGTAAAACTAAATGCCGAACAATTAATCCCGAATGAGCTACTCCGGATTTATTTATTATAAGCTCCCCAACCTGTCGGTACATTTCTTTCAAAGCTTTCTTCATTACCTCAAAATAATTAGGAGCAGCGGAATATTTTTTGGCCATCTTATTATCAGCATATCTAGCATCAGGTAGATATATATCCACCACACCATCGAGCAATTTTAAAGTTCCTACTGATTCATAACCACTGGTGTTATAGACTATAGGGATACGTAAACCCATTTTAATAGCTAACTTAAGACCCTTTAATATTTGAGGTACAAAATGAGTTGGTGTAACCAGGTTAATATTATGACATCTTCTTTTTTGTAACTCAAGCATAATTTTAGCTAATTCTAATAGAGTAACTTTATTGCCATTTCCTAACTGACTTATAGGATAGTTTTGACAATACACACATCTCAAATTACAGTTAGTAAAAAATATAGTACCTGAACCAGAGCTCCCCACCAAAGGTGGCTCTTCTCCAAAATGGGCGTTATAACTGGAGATTAGCACTTCTTTACCTGAACGACAAAATCCTTGTTGTCCAACCAAACGGTTCACCTTACATTGATGAGGACAAACCTTACAAAAAGAAAGCAATTTATAAGCTTTTTCAACTCTTTGGTCTAGCTCTTCTTCAGTCAGATTTAAATATTTCGGATATTTTAGTTCTTTAATCAATTAATATTCTCTCTATTCTAAAGATAATTTAATAATTCTTTTAAGGAATCTATCTTTAAATATTTTTCTGATAGAGGCTGCTCTTCCTCAAATTTCCAGGTTAAGGTGGGGATTAAAATACAATTTAAACCCACCTTTAAACCAGGATTCAAATCTGAACGAACACTATTTCCTACTATCCAGGTATCTTTTTGGTCTAATTTTTGTTCTTTTAAAATATTTAGATACTCCTCTACATTTTTATATTTCAAGACATAAATCACCGAAAAATATTTTTTTAAACCAGTTAATTGCACTTTCTTTTCTTGAACTTGAGGATCACCTAAAGTCGCTAGAATTAAAAAATACTTCTGGCTCAAAACATCTAATACTTGATAAACACCATCAACTAATTCCGGGATTTTTTTAAAAACCTGCCAGCCTAGATCTTCAATTTTCTCTTTTAAATCAGGATTAATCTCTTTTCCTTTTTTTTGGGAAAAATATTCATAGGTTTTACCTAAACTATAAGGATACCTCTCCTTTATAAAACCATATTGGTTAATATTCTTGATGTCAATTTCATCAAGCTTTGCTAACGCTTCTTCCTTCTTAAAGCCAGAGTTTTCCATAAGCAAAGAAAATTCTTCTCTCGCCTGGTCATATAATTTAGAAGTTTTAACTAAAGTATCATCTAAATCAAAGATAATAGTTTTAATTTTTATTCTCTCCTTTTTTATGTTCCAACAATTTTTATATTATTGTTATCTTAATTATTATCAGAGCCAGCCGGCTTAAATTTTTTATAATTATAACTATAATAACATCTTTTAGTAAACCAATATAAATATTTTTTTTATAAGTTTTAAAATGTGCTATAATATACTTTGTTAATTAGAATATTCTTTAGAAATTAATAGCTGTATAGTAAAAATATTTATAGCAATTTTAAAAAGCAATATCTGTATTTCACTTTTGTAAGTTGAAGGAGTAAAAATAAAAATGAAAAAAGTTAATAAAGATGAAAAATATTTAAAAAAAGATGTTAAAAAAGGGAAAAAATCTATGATTCGAGAACTACTGGAAACAGTAATTAGTGCAGGAGTTATTGCCTTTATAATTATTACTTTTATCGGTCAGGTTACGGTAGTAAGGGGTGCTTCTATGGAACCTACTTTACATAATAATGAAAGACTTATTGCTAATAAAATTAGTTATCGTTTTGAATCACCTAAAAGAAGTGAAATAATAATTTTTAAGCCTCCTTTAGAAATAAAACGTAACTATATTAAAAGAATAATTGGGCTTCCTGGCGATAAAATTGAAATAATCAAGGGAGAAATTTATCTTAATGATAATAAGTTAGAAGATAATTATGTAAAATATAAATCGTATGAAGATATACCCGCCCTGGTAGTCCCTGATGATTCTTTCTTTGTTTTAGGAGATAATAGATCAAACAGTAGTGACAGCCGATATTGGGGCTTTGTCCCTCGAAAAAATGTAGTAGGTAAAGCCTGGGTTGTTTTCTGGCCTTTAAATAAAATTAGATTACCGTGAAAATCTATAATAGTTACCTGGTTCGCCAGTTAGTCGATTTGCCAGTTTAATTTAGTCGCTAGTGAATAGTCGTTAGTAGGACAGGCGTCTCGCCTGTCTATTATAGCTGATTAGATTTTAGGATGAGAGGTAGGGGTCGGATTCATCCGACCCGAGTATTTTAGTGTGCTATTGCGGGTTCGATGAATCGAACCCCTACATATTACTCATCACAAATTACTTTTTACTATTATTTATATGTTTCAATAAATTTTTCAATCGAACGGTCGTAAGTTCTCTCTACCTCATTTTCCCCTCCAATATTTTCTATTTCATTTTTCTTATTCTAACAAAATTAAATTTGAAATACCCTATAATTTTTAATTTAAATTTGAATTTCAAGTTGTAAAATGTTAGAATAAAAAAATTATTCAAACTATTTAATTAATAAAAATTCAAAATAAAAAGGAGTGAAAAATATGAATTTAACTAAGAGATTCGTCTTTATAAGTACAGTATTAATCATTATCTTAAGCAGTCTAATCCTATCTTCTTTTGCAATTGAAGAAAAAGATCATATTAATCAAGCTTTAAAATTCATTGATGAAGAGAAATATAATGAAGCAGTGGGAGAATTGGAAGAAGTCCTTACCTTAGTTAGAAGTAAGTCCAATTTAGAATTTGTTAATGTAGTATTTACTAATGAAGAAGCAGGTGGTTTCGGTCTGTATAATCAAAGAGAAAACGCCACCTTTGCTCCAAGAGAAACCATTTTTATCTATGGAGAGCCAAAAAATTATACCATTAAAGAGGTTAAAAATGATCTTTATGAAATATACCTCAAAGAAGACCTCTATATCTTAGATCAAGACAATAATGTATTACAAGGACAGGCAGATTATCTCGATTACCATATAACTTCCCATTCTAAAAATTCCGACCTTTTATTTACTGCTAATATTACGCAAACTACCCCCTTTCCGATTGGTAATTATAAATTTCATTTAGTTTTAAAAGACGTCTTTTCTCAAAAAACTACTGAAGCAATAATAGAGTTTACTGTTATAGAGTAAATGATTTAGCTTTCTAACCACCCAAATTCTAATAGATGTTTATAAAAATCTAGTAGTTCGTTTTCTAAATATCTTTACATTTTGTTCTGTCATTGCGAGGAGCAAAGTAAGCCTGCCCCTGTGAAAACAGGGGAAGCAATCCCTTTATTTGTAAGGACTTGAGATTGATTCGCTATCGCTCGCAATGACAAATCATTGTAACATTATTAAGGAAACGCTCTACTAGTAACCTGTAACCCGTTACTCATTACATATTACTTATTACTATTTTTTATAGGAATCAAACATAGAAATCTTAGAGTATCGGAGCCGGTGTTTTTAAACTGATGTTTCTCTTCAGGAGGAACATATACTACTGTTCCTTTTTTAATCTTGCATTCTTTTTTCCCATCAGTCACTACCCCTTCCCCCTCTAAAATAAATACTTCATGTTCCCATTTATGTGTATGTAAAGGGCTATAACCTTCTGGAGCAACTTCAAACATTCTCATCGCAAAGTTTGGGGCCTTATCTTTATCTGAAATTAGCCATCTTACTTTCACGCCTTTGGTCTCTTCAAAATCTACTGGTTCAGCTTTTATTTCTTTATAATCAGCTATTTTCATTTTTTTCTCCTTTTTGTTTTTTAATTTTTTCTTATCTAATAACTTATCTCATCAGGGCATTTTTAATAATAATATAAAAATCTTCTTCTCTCTCTATAACCAAAATATCTTGTTTCCGGGCCTCCTCTTTTTGAGTTTCAGTAGCATAGCTCCACCCAGCCAAAATTGCTTTTATTCCTAAGGGCTTAGTTTGAATTAAATGACTTACTTGATCGTCTACAAAATATATATCTTCAAAATTAACTTGATAGAATTTTACCATATGTCTCATCTGCTCAGATTTATCTTCTCCGAATCTCTTATCTAAAATATCTTTTGGGCCAATAGTAAAACCAAAATATTCAGGAGTAAAAGACTTGGTAATTGCTTTTCTTCTATTAGAAGTAGCAATCACAATTTTAATTTCCTCCTCTAATAATTTCTTCATCCCCTGTATTATCTTGGGATATGATGGTTCCAAATTGAACCAGGCTCTATAATCTATATTTTGTAGTCTTTCTCTTTCTTTATAAAATTCTTTTTCGTAATCTTCAAAATCAAAATCAGTTGAGTTTCTATAATGGTCAAACTCT
>PFIP01000005.1 GCA_002782675.1 Candidatus Infernicultor aquiphilus | reverse complement strand
CAGGTACGCACGCAGACAGGAATTGTGCCCTCGCCATATTATTACCTAATTTCTCCTGTGGGTAAGATGCATGGTACCCCTACATTACCATTCCCCGATCAGGTCGAGGACAGGTTTGTTTGCTTTTTGGGTTAACATCATAACTTGGAATTGGTATAATTCTAATCTAAAAAATACAATTAAAAAATAATTTTTTGAAATTTATTAAAAAACTCCAACTATTTAGATAAATAAACTGAATAAGCATTTTATATAAGTAATTCTTTAACTTATTTTTTACCTTAGTACCTGATAAAGTTAATCAATAAAGTTAAAGCCTTTGGTTCTAAGCAATTAAGGGTTTCCCACAGTTTGTCCACATTTAATTTTTAAATGTTCTACGTGGAACATTTTCTCTAAAGAGTAAATTCTTTTCTATACTATCGCAAATTAATATATTATTTTCCAATACAAAAACGAGAAAATATATGATCAATTATTTCGTTGCTTACAGGATATCCGGTTATCTCACCTAAAGAATCTAAGACATCTTTTAAATCAACAGTTAATAAATCGTATGGTATTTTTTTCTTCAGTCCTTCTAATATATATTCCAGTCCTTTTTTAGCCTTATTTAATTGATTTGCTTGTCTAACATTATTTACAATCACTCCGTTTTCTGGTATCACTAAACCTTTCAGAGCCTTTTTGACTAACTCTTCTTCTAACTGTTCTATACCAATCTTTTCTGTTAAAGACATCCTTATACTATTTTTATTATTTAAAAGACTAAATAGTTTCTCACGATTAATCATTTCAGTTAAATCTATTTTGTTTTCGATTATTACCATCTTTTTATTTTCACTTTTTTCTTTATTTATTTCTTTAATAACTTCTTCATCTTCTGAGGATAAGGGGGTACTGGCATCAAACATAGCTAAAATTAGATTGGCTTTTTTAAAAAGGGTCATCATTTTTTTAATACTTATCTTTTCTATAATATTTTCAGGAGTTTTAAACCCGGCAGTATCTATAATTTTAAAAGCCACTCCTTTGATATTAATTAACTCTTCAATGGTATCTCTGGTTGTTCCTGGTAGATGAGTTACAATTGCCCGATTTTCTTTTAATAAAGTATTAAAAAGGCTAGATTTCCCCACATTGGTCTTGCCAACTATTAGAGTGTTGATCCCTTCTTTCAGTATTTTCCCATAATTCAGGGTTTCCAGGAGAGAATTAATTTCTTTTAAAACATTCTTTATTCTTGCTTCAATTTGGGTTGGATTTAATTCTTTAATGTCTTGATCGGGAAAGTCCATAGGAGCTTCGATCTCCGATGAAATCTGTATCAACCTGTGTCTTAAATCTTTAATCTTCCTTTTTAAATTGCCTCCCAGTTGAGCTAATGAAAATATTAAACTCTTCTCAGTTTTAGCTTGAATAAGGTCAATTACAGCTTCAGCCTGGCTTAAATCAATTCTACCATTTAAGAAAGCTCTTTTAGTAAATTCTCCTGGTTCAGCCATCCTCGCTCCGTGCCTAATCGCTGCTTCTAAAACTTTTTTAATAGAAAGAATTCCTCCATGACAATTGAACTCTACCACATCTTCTCGGGTATAGCTTTTAGGTTTTTTCATTAAAACCAAAATTATCTCATCAATTATTTCTTCATCTCTAGGATCTACTGCAAACCCGTAATGAACGGTATAGGTCGAAAAATCTTTAATATTTTTTTTATTTAAATTTTTATCTCTAAATAATTTTTGGGCTATTTCTAAGGCTTTCGGGCCACTTACTCTTACGATACCAATCCCACTTTCGCCGAGAGAGGTAGAAATAGCTGCAATAGTATCGTTTTCCCAAAATTTCATCAAGGCTCTCCTAAATTATTCGATAGTGAATAGCGTTAGTAGATATTATCTTGGTTAAATGGTTAGTTAATTTGCTGGTTAATTAGTTAGTTGCTTGATAGACAGGCGAGACGCCTGTCTTACTTAAGGCGACCTGTCTGCGTGCCTGCCTGTGCGTGTACGCACGCAGACAGGTACACACGCAGACAGGCAACGCACAGGCAGAAAAGCGAAAAATCATAATTCAAAAAGCATAAAAAGATTAATATTTAACCATATCTACTTCTTATGCTTACTAATAGTTCTTTAATTATAACTCTTCTTTATTATTTTCTTTCTCTCTTGGGGCTATTATAACTCTTCTATAAGGTTCTGTGCCTTCGCTATAAGTAATTATTAGCGGGTCTTCTTGTAAAACGAGATGGACTATCCTTCTTTCCACTGCATTCATAAAACAAAGAGCAACTTTTTTACCTGATCTTTTCACTATTTCTGCTTTTTCCTGAGCATATTTGGAAACAATATCTTCTCTTCTTTTCCTATAGCCTTCAATATCAATTATTATTTTCCTTCTTTCCGGTTCATTAATTCCTTTGTTGACTATAATGTTAATAATATATTGAAGGGCATCGAGAGTATGCCCATGTCTTCCAATGATCATTCCGGGATTAGAAGTTTTTATTTCTAAAATAATTGAATCATTCCCTTCTTGATCAACTATTTGAACTTTTCCATCCTCTAAAATAAAATCTATTACTTTCGTTAATATCGCCTCAGCTTTTTCTTGAGGGTTTAATTCCATATTATTCGTATTTTCCAAATCTATCTCCTCTTTTATAGCTACCCTGTGCATTTAAAATATATTACAGTATATGGTTGTAACCCAAAAAGCTAAAAATATTTTCAACAGACTTCGTCGCGTATTGCGTATCGCGTTGGAAATAAGATTAGTTATAATTATGTTGTGGGGGTTCGATTTATCGAACCCGTAAATAAGCGGGTCGGATAAATCCGACCCCTACCTTAGTATTCCCCGAACAGGTCGAGGACAGGTTTGTTTACTTTTTGGGTGACAACCAGTATATTTAATATATAATATTTATTATTTATTTATTTTGTTTTAACTTTATTATGCTTTTTGACCTTTTTTCTACCTTTAAAGGAGTTTTTGTCAGTTGATTTTTCATAACCTGGGATCCAAGGTTCTTCTTGAAAAGAATCTGATTTTTCTGGTTTTTTATAAGCGGGTTTTTCTTTTTCCTTTTCTTTGGAAATAGGTGCTTTTAAATCAGTAACCTCTGTAGGTATTTTCTTATTAATAAAATATTGCTGTCCAATCCCTAAAAGAGTAGAAACTAACCAATATAAAGTTAATCCGGAAGGAAGAGTAAAACTCATAAAAGCAATTAGCAGAGGCATCATAATGGTCATCATCTTTTGGGTCTGCTCCGCAGATCCCCCTTCTTTGCCGGGTGTAGTTGGAGGAGCGGTAGTCATCTTCTGCTGGTAAAACATGGAGACTCCTATTAAAAAGGGCAGGATGCCAAGGTATTGCATTCCGAAAATTCCACTACCGGGTAGATGAATTAATTGCTCCGGAGCAGCTAATCCTCCCACAACTTTATGAAGACCATCCTTTAAAATAATTTCAACTTGATTAGGTATCCATAAAAAGCCTCCAACTATGTCACCAGTTAATTTATCCTTATAATCAAATACTCTTAACACCTGGAAAAGCAAAATCAATATCGGCATTTGAATTAACAAAGGTAGACAGCCACCCATAGGATTAACTTTATATTCTTTATATAAAGTCATTAACTCTTTGTTTAATCTTTCCTTATCGTTTTTGTATTTCTCCTGTACTTCTTTCATTAGCGGTTGGATCTTCTGCATCTCCCGCATAGAAACCATCTGTTTTTGCATTAAGGGGTATAAAATTAATCGGATAAGAATGGTCATTAAGATAATGGAAATCCCATAATTATGAGTAAAGCCGTAGGAAAATTTTAATATTTCGTCGAATAATTTGACCAAAGAACTCCATAAACTTCCCAAATATTTTTCTCCTTTTTTTATTATTAATTAATTTTTATTATATTAGGGGGTCATATCCGCCTGGATTAAATGGGTGACAACGTAATATTCTCGATACAGAAAGCCGCAATCCCTTTGAAATTCCATACCTCTTTAAAGCTTGAATAGTATATTCGGAACAGCTAGGATAAAACCTACAAGTGGCTGGCTTTAATGGTGAAATATACTTTTGATACACCGTTATTAAAAAAATAATTATTTTATTCATAAAGTCTTTAATAAAATTCTATTTGCTTTTTTATAGAAATATAATTTCTCTTTTCTTCTCCTAAATCTAAAGGTCTAATTTGTCGCTTTTTTTATAAAAGTAATTTTCGCTTATAAAAAGGCCTTCTAATTCGTTAGATATATTAAAATAATTTGAATTCGTAATACTATTCTTAGCCAGAAGAATTATATCATATCCTGGAAATAATTTTCTGTTTTCCTGTCTATATGCTTCTTTCAGCCATCTCTTTATTTTATTCCTAACTACAGCTATTCCGATCTCTTTTTTTACTATTACTCCCAATCTATTAAACTTATAATCATTTTTTAAGATAAATATTATAAAATTTTTACTTTCGGTCTTTTTTCCTTCTGAAAAAACTCTTTTAAATTCGATATTTTTTGATAATTTTCTTTTTATCAAAATTCCTCTTTTGCTTATAAAGTTTATTATCCAGATACTGTAAGGTGTTTACGTTCTTTTAAACGCCTTCTTTTTAATACCAACCGACCAGCTTTAGTGCTCATTCTTTTACGAAATCCATGAACTTTCAGTTTTTTTCTTGTGTTTGGTTGATAAGTCCGCTTCATTTAACCTTTTCTCCCTTTTATATTAAATTATATATCTCAAAATTTAATAAAAATTATATCTTTAATCTACTTCAAATGTCAAGCTTCTGAAGAAATATTGAGAAATCTTATTCTTAAGTTTTATAGAATACTTAAAACAGCAGAATATTTTAAAATTTTTTCTGCCATCATCCTTTTAATCTTTAATAAAATATAAAGTTAGAGTAAAAATTAGAGCTGAAACTAACCAACGCAAAAATATCTTTGCTTAATAAAAAAATTTTTGTTATTATAAGTAAAAATTAGAGATATTTTGACTAACTTTTCCACAGGTGTTAATAAACTGTTAATATCTTTACTAAAGCCTTTATCTTCAGTTATTTTATATTCTATAAATAAAATATTAAAATTTGTTTTTTCAGGGGAAATATTAAAATCTAACGGAAAAACTATTTTATAGTTTTCCACAACCATCTGTTAACTTTGGGGAAAAGTCATAAAAACCTTATAATTTAAAGATTAGCATAAATAATTTTTATTTTAATAACCCTTTTTAAATCTATAAGAATATTATAATTTAGTATAAATAAAAATATTTAATGGCTTATAGGATGGAAAAATAAATGGATTTAATAGAAATGAATGAATTGTGGAGTAAAATTTTAGAAATAATAAAAGGTGAACTAGGCCCCCAATCTTATAACAGCTGGTTTATTAATACAAAAATTATTAAATTTGAAGACCAAGAGTTAACTATTTCTGTCCCCAGCGGCTTTTGTAAAGATTGGTTAGAAAAACATTATATGGAATTTATTAAAGATATCTTAAAGAGAACTATCAACGTAGATGATAATTTAAAAATAGAGTTCGAAATAGAGCATCAAAATATTTTTCCGTCAACACCATCAAAATCATCAACGCCACCAATACCATCAAAACCAAAAAAGGAAACAAAAAAAGTAGAGGCTTTGTTAAAAAATAATGAAATTATTCTAAAATCAAAATATACTTTTGATAATTTTGTGGTTGGAAATAGCAACAGGTTTGCCCACGCTGCTTGCCTTGCGGTAGCTCAATCTCCTGCAAAATCTTATAATCCATTATTTGTATATGGTGGAGTGGGTTTAGGAAAAACCCATTTAATGCGGGCTATTGGTAATTATATCATCCAATATAACCAGCAGAGTAAAGTTAATATTTTATATATCTCTTCTGAAAAGTTTACCAACGAATTAATTAATTCTATCCGGGATGATCGTACGGTCGCTTTTCGTGATAGATATCGGAATGTAGATTTATTATTAATTGATGACATCCAGTTTTTAGCTGGAAAAGAAAGGACTCAAGAAGAATTTTTTCATACTTTTAATACTTTATATGACTCTAATAAACAGATAGTAATCACTAGTGATCGACCGCCGCAAGAGATCCCCACTTTAGAAGATCGTTTAATCTCCCGATTTGAATGTGGGTTAATAACTGATATTCAACCTCCGGACTTAGAGACACGTATTGCTATCTTAAGGAAAAAAGCCCAAACCGAAAATTTAAATATTCCCGATGAGGTGATTAATTTTATTGCTGAAAAGATTCCTTCTAATATAAGACAATTAGAGGGTGCCTTAAATAAATTAACTGCGTATTCTACTCTAACTAAAAGTAATTTATCCACCTCTTTAGCTCAAGAAATATTAAAAGATATTATTCCTTTAGAAAACAAAGTTATCTCTATTAATCAAATTCAAAAAACAATTTCAGATTATTTTAATATTAAACTCAGTGCTTTATTATCTAAAAAAAGAACTAAAGATATTATTACGGCCAGACAGATTGCTATTTATATCTCTCGGGAATTAACCGAGCTGTCTCTACCGGTAATTGGGGCAGCCTTTGGGGGGAAAGATCACACTACTATTCTTCATTCTTATAATAAAATAAAAAATAAAATTGGAAAAGATAAAGGACTAAAATCTACTATAGATAATTTGTCTTTGAAAATTAAAAATAGCTGATGGTTAATAACTCTATTAATAATTTCTGGATAAGTTTTAGTAATTAAATATTTTTTTTAAACACAAAATAAAAAATGGGGAATAGGTTAATATTTATAAAAGTTATCCCTAAATTTATCCCCAGGGTATATATAATAAAATAGAAGACTTTCTTTTTCTTTCCCCAGTTTTAACAGTATCTATTACTAATAATACTATTTATTTATCTAATTATTTAAAATAGAAGGAGATAAAAAAATATGAAAGTTGTTTGTACTCAAGAAAATTTATTATACGGAATTCAAATTGTACAAAAAGGAATATCGAATAGAATTGGATTACCTATTTATAATGGAATACTTTTTGAAGCAAGTAATGATAATATAGTACATCTATTTGCTACCGATTTAGAAATAGGAATAGATTGTTATATACCAGCTCAGGTGATAGAGACTGGTTCTACAGTCATTCCCAATAAAATAATAAGCGAACTAATCAGAAAATTTCCAGTGGGGAAAATAGAGCTAGAGTGTATGGAGAATAATATTATTACTATTAAAGAAAATAATTCAAATTATAAGATTCTAGGTTTTTCTGCAGAGGAATTTTCTAATTTTCCAGAAATAAAAATGAGAACTAAAATTAAACTAACCCAAAAAATATTTAAAGAAGCTATACAACAGGTAATATTTGCAGCCTCTAAAGATGAAAATAGAACCTTTTTAAATGGAGCCTTATTAAAAATAATAGGGAATAAAATGGAAATAGTTACCACTGATAGTCATAGATTATCTGTTAAAAATATTACGGTATTAAATATAGAAAAATCTTCCACCGAGGGAACGGATGAACTGGAGGTTATTATACCTTTCCGTGCCCTTTTAGAATTATCTAAGCTTCTCTTAGATGATGAAGATGTATTTATAGAGATTAAAATTAGTGAAAAACAGATAATGTTTATTTTATTTCCTGATATTCAGAAAAATTGTATCAGAATATTCTCTCGATTAATAGAAGGTCAATTTCCAAATTATCACCAGATTATTCCAGATTCCTTTAAAACAGAAATAAAAATTGATACTAATGATTTTAGAAATAAAATGGAGAGGATTTCTCTCTTTGTAAGGGAAGATTTAAATACAGTAAGGATAGAAGTTACCAATAAAGAGGATGCTGAGAAGATAGAAAAATGTGAAATAACTTTAAAAGCAGAAAGCCCCACCGTAGGAGAAGCCTTGGAAAAAATATCCTGTCTAAAAGAAGGGGAAGATATTATTATAACTTTTAATCCTGACTATATTTTAGATGTTTTAAAGATAATAAAAACTGAACATACTATAATAAAATTAAACGATCCCTTAAATCCAGTAATTATTACTCCAGAGGAAGATAAAGACTATACTTATATTTTAATGCCGGTAAGAACAGATTAAGAAAGAGAAATAGATTAGTTAACTAATAATTAGTATTTATCATTAAAAAGTCAAATTTTAACGAAAGGGAAATATTTGTATTTAAAAACACTAAGATTGAACAATTATAGGAATTTTCTAAAATTATCTATAAATTTTACCCCTAATCTTAATATTTTTATTGGAGATAATGCCCAAGGGAAGACCAATCTTTTAGAGGCATTATATTTAATAATTAGGGGGAATTCTTATAGAACAAAAAATGACCAAGAATTAATAAATTGGAGCAATAAAAGCACCTGTCTATATGGAGAGATTAATAAGGACGAAGAAAATTTTCAGATAAATTTATCTTTAGAAAAAAAGTTAGAAAGTTTCAATAAATTTAAATTAATTAAAACTATAAAAATAAACCAAAATATCCAAAGGAAGTCTATTTTAAATAAAGAATTCAAAGGGGTGGTATTTTCTCCCGAACACTTACAGATCATAAAAGGAGCTCCTTCTATAAGAAGAAAATTTTTAAATGAACAGATATCCCAAATTTATCCCTTATATTACAGGCATCTTACAGATTATTATAGAATTTTAGGACAGCGGAATAATATATTAAAGAAAGAAATTAACCAAAGAGGGTTGAGAGAAAGACTTCTTATTTGGGATCCTCAGCTGATAGAGAAGGGATCTTTTTTAATTTTAACCAGAATTAGATTTTTAAAAAAAATAAATTATCTTGCTGATAAATTTCACCAAAAAATTACTAAAGGAAAAGAAAATTTAAAGATAATCTACCAGAGTAATATATTAAAAGACCAGCAAGAAAATATTTCTTTTATAAGCAGGGCATTCGAAGATAAAATAAAGGAACATAAAGAGAAAGAAATAAAATATAAAATCAGTTTATTTGGCCCTCACCGGGATGATTTTTTAGTATGCATTAATGAATTTAATATCGCCTCTTATGGTTCACAGGGTCAACAACGAACCTCTGTTCTTTCTTTAAAATTAGCAGAATTAGAATTAATTAAAGAAAGAGAAGGGGTTTATCCCATATTTTTATTAGATGATGTTATGTCAGAATTAGACGAAGAGAGAAGACATTTCTTATTAGAATTAATTATGGACAAAAAAGTCCAGACTTTTATTACTAGCATAAGTTTAGATTATTTTAATAGTAATATTAAAGAGAAAAGTAAGATATCTAAAATAGAAGGGGGGAAGATATTTGCTTTATGAAAAATAAAAATGCCGTCCCTCTTAAAGAAGCCTTAGAGGATTTTTTTAAAGAGAAAAAATGGGGAACCAATATAAAAGGATATCAGATAATCAGTCATTGGGGAGATCTGGTGGCGAGGGAAGTTGCTCAAAATTCCCAACCCCTTAAAATACAAAATCAGTGTCTTTTTTTAAGCGTAAAAAGTAACGTTTGGGCCAATGAATTAAATTTAAGGAAAGGGGAGATTATTCAAAAAATTAATCTTAAAGCAGAGGAAGAAATAATCTCTAACATCTTATTTAAAGTTCAGCCTTCCCAATTTTAATTTTAAGACTACAATGCCACAGGCTCATTACAAGAATTATTTAATTTATTTGATTTTATTAACCTTAAAGATTATTTGTTTTATTACCCGCTTTTTTAAATCTGGTTTTCTCCCCTCCAGTTTATCATATCTATTATTTTATTGTGTTTCAGACTGTTACCTGATCCTCTGCGGGCGGTCACAAATTTTTGACAAAAGCTCTATAATATAGTAATATTAATTAGGTTTTTAAAATAACTGAAAGGGTTTTTACCACAAATTTTATAGAATAAAAAATAAAAACCGTGGCGGCAAGCTGCGGTTTCATTTTGAATGAGGCAGGAGAGATTGAAAAAAAGTAAAAATATGACCAATAATCAAGATAATCAATATACCGCCAAACAGATACAGGTTTTAGAAGGATTAGAAGCAGTAAGAAAAAGACCAAGTATGTATATTGGGAATACCTCAAGCCGAGGGTTACATCATCTATTATACGAAGTGGTAGACAATAGTATTGATGAAGCCATGGGCGGTTTCTGTAAAAATATAGAAGTAACTATTCATCCTGATAATAGCGTTACTGTATCTGACGATGGCCGCGGGATCCCGGTAGACATCCATGAAGCAACCGGACAACCAGCAGTAACTATAGTCTTAACTAAATTACATGCCGGAGGCAAATTTGGTGGAGGTGGTTACCGAGTTGCTGGAGGGCTGCATGGCGTGGGCGTCTCTGTAGTCAATGCCCTATCTGAGCGATTAGAGGTAGAAGTAAGCAGAGATTCAAGAATATTTTCTCAAAAATTTGAAAAAGGGAAGCCGGTATCTGATTTAAAAAAGTTCGGAAAATCTACCCAAACCGGGACTAAAATAACTTTTAAGCCCGACCCAGAAATATTTGAAGATCTAAACTTCAGTTTTGATATCATTTCTCATTGGTTAAGAGAGATAGCTTTTTTAAATGCGGGAGTAAAAGTTGATTTAAAAGATGAAAGAGAGGCAAACAAAGAAGTTTCCTATCAATATGATGGAGGATTAGTTGAATTTGTAAAATATTTAAATAAAAATAAAGATGTTTTATTTAAAACTCCTATTTATATTTCAGGGAAAAAAGATGATATAGAGGTGGAAATAGCCCTACAATATAATGATGCCTATCTAGAAAACATTCTTTCCTTTGCTAATAATATAAATACCGAAGAAGGCGGAAGCCATTTAGTAGGATTTAAAGCAGCTATAACCAGAGTGGTAAATGATTATGCCCGAAGTAGCATAGTATCTAATTTTAAGAAATTTACTTTAAAAGATGAGGAGGACAATCTGTCCGGAAGTGATGTTAGAGAAGGATTAACTGCAGTAGTAAGCGTAAAACTAATGAATCCCCAGTTTGAAGGGCAGACTAAGACTAAATTAGGGAACAGTGAAGTAAGAGCAGCGGTCTCCTCTATTGCCACTGAAAGTTTGAATAGTTTCTTTAATGAGAATCCTGAGATTACCAAAAAGATATTAGCTAAGTCTATTTCTGCTTTACAGGCAAGAGAAGCCGCTCGTAAAGCAAGGAATTTAATTAGACAAAAAAATGGCTTAAGCCTAAGCGGCACCCTTCCTGGTAAATTAGCCGATTGTTCCGAAAAAGATCCTCATTACCGAGAGATTTTCATAGTGGAGGGTGATTCTGCCGGAGGGTCAGCAAAAAAGGGGAGAGATAGGAAATTCCAAGCCATTATGCCTTTAAGGGGCAAGATTTTAAATGTGGAGAAGTCACGTTTGCATAAAATATTAGACAATAATGAAATACGAAACATTATTACTGCCTTAGGAGTAAATATTGGGGAGGACCTGGATATAGAAAAACTGAGATATTATAAAGTTATCATCATGACTGATGCAGATGTTGATGGTGCTCATATAAAAACTTTACTTTTAACTTTCTTTTTTAGATATATGAAGCCTTTAATTGAAAGAGGGAATATTTATGTTGCTCAACCTCCTCTTTACAAAGTGGAACACAATAAGAATAGTTATTACTTTTTTAATGAGCAAGAACTAAACGCTAAATTAAAGGAAATGGAAAGTAATCCTAAAATTCAGAGATATAAAGGTCTGGGAGAGATGAACCCAGTACAACTCTGGGAGACTACTATGAATCCAGAGAATAGGATTTTAAAGAGAATAGAATTAAAAGATGTTATAGAAGCAGAAGAGATGTTTACGGTACTAATGGGAAATAAAGTCGAGCCTCGAAAAGAGTTTATCTATACGCACAGCTTAGAAGTGAAAGAGCTGGATATTTAATTAGTCGTTAGTGAATAGTGAAAAGATAATAAACCGACAACTGATGAATTAAAGTATGAAAATTGAAAACCGCGAACTGATAACTTGCATTTAATGCTAAAGACTAAATTAATCAGTAAATTGGTCAATTGGAGAATT
>PFIP01000124.1 GCA_002782675.1 Candidatus Infernicultor aquiphilus | reverse complement strand
AAAAACAAATTAAAAGAATTATTAATTGAATATAAGAAAAGTTTCCTTGCCAATAGAACTGATTTGGTTAGAAGGGAAGTTCAAGACAATATGGAAAAATTTATTAAATTTAAAGAAGTGGTAATGATTACAGGCACAAGAAGGGGCGGTAAATCTTCTTTAATGAAATTGATTTGCGATGACCTTATAAAGAAATATCAAGTTCCTCCTTCTAGCATTCTTTACCTAAATTTTGAAGATGAAAGATTTATCGAGTTTAATACTGGTGATTTTTCTCAGATTTATGAACTTTATCTACAAATAAACAAACCCACTGGAAGGCAATATTTCTTTTTAGATGAAATTCAAAATGTATCCGGGTGGGAAAGATGGGTAAATAGATTATATGAAAATGAAAATATAAAGATATTTATTACTGGTTCTAATGCTAGTTTATTAAGGTCTGAAATATCTACCGCCTTAACCGGAAGGAATAGAGTAATAATCAATTTTCCTTTTTCATTCAGGGAATTTTTGGTTTTTAAGAATTATAGATTAGAGGAAAATGATTTTTATCAAACCGAGAAAAGAGCAATAATAAAAAGTTTTTTTCAAGAATATCTAAAATTAGGCGGTTATCCCGAGATAGTAAAAATTAATGACCCAACTCTCTTGGAACAATATTTTAAGGATACCATCTACCGAGATATCCTGCCCAGATATTCTATAAAAAAGATAAAAGAAATACGGGAATTATGTTTGTTCCTGGCTTCTAATCTCGGATCAATCCATAGTTATAACAAATTGCTTTCTTTGATAGGAGTAAAAAGCATTAATACTGTAAAGAGTTATTTGGAAATCTTAGAAGAGGTGTTTTTATTTTTTCAAATCAACTTGTTCGACTATTCTATTAAGCGGCAAATTTACAATCCCTCTAAAATCTATATTATTGATACTGCCTTAGGAAATTCTATATCCTTTAAATTTTCAGAGAACCTAGGACATATTTATGAAAATCTGGTATTTTTGGAATTAAAAAGAAGGAATAAAGAAATTTACTATTGGAAATCGAAAAAAGGTAAAGAAGTTGACTTTTTAATAAAGAGAGGGTTAGAGATAGATGAAGCTATTCAGGTTTCGTATAATTTGAATTATAAAAAAACCTTAGATAGAGAGATTGAGAGTTTATTGATGGCCAAAGATGAATTTAGAATAAAGTATTTGACTATTATTACTGAAGATGAAGATATAGAAAAAGAAATAGGTAATACAAAAATAAAAATAATTCCATTGTGGAAATGGCTGTGTATACAACACATTTTTGAAAATAAATAGGGACACCTTGGGCTCAAGTTGCAAATGAAGCACCATAATTAGTTAAAGTAAATATTATTCTAAAAAATAGGCGATTTATAATAAAATATTAGCTCGCCTATTTTTTATTCTATTTGACCGGCGAGACGCCTGTCCTGCGGATTCTATGGTGATTTTTGGTAGGGGGCGGATTCATTCATCCGCCCCGAATTCCTTACGGGCTTGATAAATCAAGCCCCTACAAACACAAAAATTCTTATTCTTTAAATCAAGCCCCTACTTTTTAAGTAATTTGTGAAATATTCTTATACCTATCCGCTAAACGCTATACGCTAAGTATAGTGAATGAAATTTGAATTAAATAATAAATTTGTTAAGCAATTATTCTTTAATTCATAAAATTGCTTCTAAAAAGGTTTCTTTTTTTTGTATAATTTCTTTCGGGGTGTATCCTAAGGCTTCTATGGGTTCAAAAACTTGTCCTGCGGCTAAACCCAATATTTCCAATCTTTCTCTTAAGTTCATATTTTTAAAATCATCCGAAATAACTATTAAGTCAATATCGCTATCTTCACGAGGGTTACTTTTAGCATATGAACCATAGAGAATAATTTTATCAGAATTAATATTAAATTTCCTTAATTCTTGTTTAAATCTTTCTATTATTTCTTTAATGTCTTGTGCTTTTTTAAGCATTCATGAATCTCCTTAGTATTAGAAAGATATTCTTCTGCAACGCTTTTAGGATAGGCTTCCAATATTTTTAAAAAGTCTTCAGGGTATCTGGTAACTATGCTTGCATTATTTATTTTAGCCATAAAATTAAATAATTCTAAAGGAAGTTGTATATTTCCTAATTTAAGCATGAATTCAGCTGTATTTAAATCATATTCTGCAGATTTAATAAAATTATTAGTATCTTTACGCATTTTTTACTCTTTTTTGATATATTTAGGCATTTTTATTTTCAAGTAATCTTATATTATTATTTTAGTATTTGTATTATATCATAAATTTAAAGAATATTAGTAAAAAATAGATTAAAGTAAATTCCATAGAAGGAAATTTTATCTTTTCCTTAAAAAAATGAGTTAGTGTAAACTTTAGCGGGGTATACCTTCTTTATTTATTTTCCTGCTTTTGTTATAATATTAAAAATTACAATATAAAAATCAAATTCTCCCTCACCCTAACCCTCTCCCGCGCTGAGGGGAGAGGGAAATATGAAGGAATAGATTAATTTCTTCAGGGGGGGGGAGAGGGGAAATAGTATAAAAATAATTGAATTGTGTATTGTTTAGTGTTTAATTAATACAGGAGGTGATGTACATGAAAAGGTTAAATATTACCTTGCCAGAAAAAATTGCCCAAGAAATACAAAATATCCCTAACAAGAGTAACTTCATTGCCGAAGCTATAAAAGAAAAGATTGAGAAGATAAATAGAAAAAAGTTGGATCAGCTTTTAATAGAAGGATATAAAGCAACTAAAAGAGAAGATAAAGAAATTAACCAGGAGTGGGAGAAGATTACTCTGGAAGGATGGAAATAATATGGATTCTCCAAAAAGAGGTGAGATTTGGTTTGTATCCTTAGTAAAATGCAATCAAATTCGAACTGTAGATAAAAAAAGACTTATCAATTTTGTAAGTACTTTACTTCCTGAAAAATTAGAAATGATAGAGAAAGCACTTTTAATTCATCTTGACGTTAACTAAGTTTGGAGTAATTGGAGTAAATAAAAAAGAATAAATAAACAGGGACACATCTCTGCCTGTGCGTGTACGCACGCAGACGGGCCATTTTATTAACTGTTATTGCAAATAAGGCAGTATAATTAATTAAAGTAAATATTATTCTAAAAAATAGGCGAGTTATAATAAAATATTAGCTCGACTATTTTTTATTCTATTTGACAGGCGAGACGCCTCTGTCCTGTGGATTTTATGGTGATTTAATGAATAAGGTTGACTGCAATGACTTTATTTCTCTTTATTTATTTTACTACTTTTGTTATAATAATATAAATCATTAATTTGCTATGTGCTTGATAAATTAAGCTTCTCTATCATTGCGGGTTCGATGAATCGAACCCCTACATTATATAATAGACAGGCGAGCCTGCCCTCGTGAAAGCGGGAGACGCCTGTTCTACAGGCTTGGTGGATTTATTTCCCCCTCAACCTGACCCTCTCCCGCCGAGGGGAGGGGAATATTAGGGAATAAAGAAATATATTTTTGAATTTGTGATTGCCACGGGTAGCACTCAATATTGTTTGAGTATCACCCTCGCAATGACATTGATCGGTGAGACGCCAATTTTTAATAAAAAATAAGATTAAGATAAGGAGTTATAGGATAATAATTTAAAATGAAAAAACAAAAAGAAGAAAATAAATTATTAGAATTGTTTAGACCTTATGTTCCTCAAGCGGTAACTTCCAGAATATTAGAAGGACAAGCAAGCTTACCCAGCGAAAGAAGAGAAGCTACCGTAATATTTCTGGACATAAAAGACTTCACCCATTTTGCTGAACATTTAGATCCCGAAGAAGCTATTGAAATATTAAATCAAATATTCCAACCCATCATCAATATTATCTATAAATACGAAGGCTCAATCAATAAATTTTTGGGTGATGGTTTAATGATTGTCTTTGGAACACCGTATTCTCGCGAGAATGACCCGGAGAGAGCATTTAGAGCAAGTTTGGAAATGATGGAATCTATCCAAAAAAATGGTGTAATAAAGATTGATAATGAAAAAATAAAATTGAAAGCGAGAATTGGAATCAATACCGGTTTATGCATCTCTGGTGAGATTGGTTCACCTACCAGAAAAGAATTTACAGTTATCGGAGACACAGTTAATTTAGCTTCTCGTTTACAAGTTAACGCTCCAACGGGAGAAATTATGGTTGGCGAAAGAACCTATCAAAAGATTAAGGATAATTTTAAATTTACTCATTCTCGTAAATTAAAGATAAAAGGCAAGAAAGATTTGATTAATGTATACACCTTAAAGAGTTAGAAAAAAATTTTTACTTTTTGAGAGATAAATTATGTCTAAAGATAAAGATCCTTATAGTAAATTAAAAAAGCAGCTGCATTTGGCTAGAATAATTTACCACATACCTAATTTTATAAAATTATCTTTAAGGTTGCTTAAAGATAAGAGAGTGTCTTTTTTTCCTAAATTGTTAGTATACGGAGCAATTGTATATTTTTTATCTCCTTATGATTTATTGCCTGATTTTTTGATTCCTTTCTTGGGATATTTTGAAGATATTATTATATTAATTTTTTGTTTAATCGGCTTAGTTAAATTAAGTCCACCAGAGGTTGTAGAAGGGCATGTAAAGGCAATCGATATAGAAAATAAGCAAAGATATAGATTTTTTCGTTGAGAAAGGGTTATTAATTTTATGCAAATTGGGATTAAATCATTAGGGTGTCCAAAAAATTTAGTAGATACTGAAATAATTTGTGGAATATTAAAAGAAAAAGGGCACCAGATAAGCGGACAAATTAATAATTCAGAAATAGTAATTATAAATACCTGCAGTTTTATAAAAGATGCGGTAGAAGAATCAATAGAAGAGATTCTTTCTCTGGTTAAATTGAAAAAAGAAGGTAAAATAAAATATATCATAGTAATTGGTTGCCTCCCTCAAAGATATAAAAATAATAATTTAAGTCAGGAACTTCCCGAAGTAGATGCTTTTTTAGGTGTTGGAAATTTGTTAGAGATTAATGATATAGTAGAAAGAGTTTTACAGGGTGAACAAATCTATAAAATAAACTCTAATTCCGATTTTCTTTACCCTAAAACTGCCCTAAGGACTATCTTAACCCCCCAACATTACGCTTATATTAAAATATCAGAAGGTTGCCAGAATAATTGTTCTTATTGCCTGATTCCGCAAATAAGAGGAAATTATCGTAGTAGAAAAATAGAAGATATAATTACAGAAGTGAAAATGTTATCTGAAAAACAAAAACTTTCCGAGGTAATTTTAGTCGGTCAAGATACTACTTTATATGGAATTGATCTCTATAAAGAATATAAATTGGCTGAATTATTAAAAAGACTTTCTCTTCTTGAGTTAGAAAATTTAAAATGGATAAGACTTTTATATACTCATCCGGCTCATTATAATGATGAATTAATCGAAGTGATAGCCAATTATACCAGGATATGCCCGTATTTAGATTTACCTTTACAACATATCAGTGATAGAATATTAAAAAAAATGAATAGGCCAATTGATAAAAGATATATTATTGATTTGATAAATAGGTTAAGAGATAGAATTCCTAATTTAGCTTTGCGTACTACTTTTATGGTGGGATTTCCGGGAGAAACCGATCAAGATTTTGAAGAATTGTTGAATTTTGTAAAAGAAGTCCGATTTGAAAGGTTAGGGGCATTTATTTATTCCCAAGAAGAAGGAACTCCAGCCCATAATTTTTCCCAGCAAATTCCTAAGCGAATAAAGAAGGAACGGTTAGAAAAATTAATGATTACTCAACAGAAAATTTCTAAAGAAATAAATTCTTCTTACCTAGGAAAAGAAGTAGAAGTTTTAGTTGATGAAATATCTTCCGGCAAATCAAAGTTAGCCATTGGCCGCACGGAAGCCAATGCCCCCGAGATAGATGGAAAGGTAATCATAAAAACAGATAAAGTTTTGGCTGGGGAGTTCATGAAAGTAAATATTATGGAAACTTCTGAATATGATTTAGTGGGTGAAATTAGAAAATAATGGAAAAATATGGAGAGGGAGGTATTAATCTTGATTAAAGAAAGATTAAAAATATTTAGAGATAAAATAGAAAAAGAAAATATAAAAATCGAAGGATTTTTAGTTACTAACTTAAAAAACTTATATTACTTAAGTGGCTTTGATGGAGAAGGAATTGCCCTGATTACTAAAGATGAAAACTATTTGTTAACTGATTCACGTTATACTGAGCAAGCTCAAAAAGAAAGCCCAGATTTTAAAATTATAACTGAAGAGCCAAACCATAAAAATGCTCGAATAGAGGCATTAGATAAAATAATAAAGAAAAAAAAGATAAAAAAAATAGCTTTCGAAAGTAATACTTTAAGTTATACTGATTATTTGAAATATTTCCATAGCTTTAAATCTATAGAATTTTTACC
This sequence comes from Candidatus Infernicultor aquiphilus, assembly GCA_002782675.1. Taxonomy (GTDB): domain Bacteria; phylum Atribacterota; class Phoenicimicrobiia; order Phoenicimicrobiales; family Phoenicimicrobiaceae; genus Infernicultor; species Infernicultor aquiphilus. The sequence continues at coordinate 25,193 of PFIP01000124.1, read as the reverse complement.
TACTAATAATCTAATTGAACAGATAAGAATGATTAAGGATAAAGAAGAAATTACTATCATCAAAAAAGCGGCTCAAATAACTACCGAAACTTTAAAAGAAGTATTTGAAATGATTAAACCAGGTATACGAGAGCTTGATATTGCTACCGAGTTATCTTATACTATGAGGAAAAAGGGTGCCCAAAAAGAGGCTTTTGACTTTATTATTGTATCAGGGGAAAGATCGTCTTTAGTTCATGGAAAACCGTCCGAGAGAAAAATTATTGAAAATGAACTAATCATTATTGATATGGGGGCAAATTATCAAAATTATAATTCGGATATAACTCGAACTATAATCTTGGGGAAAGAAAATGAAAAACAAAAAGAGATATTTTCTATTGTCTTAGAAGCCCAGGAAAAAGCCCTTGAATTTTTAAAACCAGGGATAAAATGCAAAGAAGTAGACTTTATTGCGCGGAATATAATTGAAAAAAAGGGTTATGGAAAATATTTTGGCCATAGTTTAGGTCATGGAGTAGGGTTAGATATTCATGAATTGCCCCGTGTTTCTTTTAATGATGAAACTATTCTTTTACCCGGAATGGTAATAACCATAGAACCGGGGATATATTTACCTGAGACTGGTGGAGTCAGGATTGAAGATTCAGTACTGATTACCGAAGAGGGATATGAAATATTGACCTGGTTTCCTAAAATTCTTAATTTATAAAATATATAAAGACGGGTCGGATAAATCCGACCCCTACAAAGAACAAAGAACATAAAGACGGGGTGGATGAATTTACCCCCTACAAAAGCAATAAAGAAGAGGCGGATGAATCCGCTCCCTACAAAGAACAAAGAACATAAAGACGGGGTGGATGAATCCGCTCCCTACAAAGAACAAAGAATATAAAGACGGGTCGGATAAATCCGACCCCTACAAAAGCAATAAAGAAGAGGCGGATAAATCCGACCCCTACAATAATACAATTCTAAATTTAAATAATTTAAATTTTTCCGTTTGTTTTAAAAAAAATAAATGAAAATAAGAATGAATAAAAATAAAAAAGTAAAAGTTGTAAAAAATGGTGAGGTAGGGGTTCGATTTATCGAACCCGCAGGAAGTGTACCAAAAAGAAAAGAGATAAGATTAAAAAGCTATGATTACAAATCAAATGGTTATTATTTTATTACCATTTGTACTTACAGAGGAAAACCATTTATCAAGAAATACGAAGAAATAATAGAGAACATTTTATTATCTTTGCCAGAACGTTTTTCTGGCTTAACAATTGATTGGTATATCCTTATGCCCACCCATCTTCATATGATTTTTGTATTTAACGAAGTAGAAAAAGATTTACCAGAAATAGTTAGGGCCTTTAAGGCTCTGGTTACCAGAAACACGAGAATGAAATTTTGGCAGAGAAATTATTATGAACATGTCATAAGAAATGAGTACGCTCTGTTAAAAATAAGGGAATATATTCAAAGTAATCCTTTAGTAGAAAATATAAAATTTGAAGAGTTTTATAAGGACGGGTCGGATAAATCCGACCCCTACAAAGAACAAAGAACATAAGGACAGGGTGGATGAATTTACCCCCTACAAAAGCAATAAAGAAGAGGCGGATAAATCCGACCCCTACAAAATATAAAGAGGAGGGAATATATGAATAATTTAAAGAAAGTTGATCCTGAAATTTTTGAAGCTATAAAAAATGAAGAAAATCGTCAAAAAAATACCATCGAACTAATTGCCTCAGAAAATTTTGTATCTTCCGCAGTATTGGAAGCCCAGGGTTCAGTCTTAACCAATAAATATGCAGAGGGGTATCCTGGTAAAAAATATTATGGTGGGTGTAAATACATTGATATAGTAGAAAATTTAGCCATTGCCAGGGCTAAAGAAATATTTAAAGCTGACCATGCTAATGTTCAGCCACATTCTGGCTCACAGGCAAATATGGCAGTTTATTTTAGTGTCTTAGAAGTAGGAGATACCATTTTAGCGATGAGCCTTTCTCATGGAGGACATCTTACTCATGGAAGTCCAGTTAACTTTTCGGGAAGATTCTTTAATATCGTCCCTTACGGAGTAGGAAAAGATACTGGACGAATTGATTATGATAACTTGCGAGATTTAGCTTTAAAGCATAAACCAAAATTAATCATTGCTGGAGCGAGTGCTTATCCTCGTGAAATAGATTTTTCCATCTTTAGGTCTATTGCTGATGAAGTAGGGGCATATTTAATGGCTGATATTGCCCATATTGCTGGATTAATTATCGCCGATCTTCATCAAAGCCCTATTCCTTACTGTCATTTTGTTACTAGTACTACTCATAAAACTTTAAGAGGGCCCAGAGGTGGTCTAATTTTATGTAAAGAAGACTATGCTCGAGTAATTGATAAAACTATATTTCCAGGGATTCAAGGCGGACCACTAATGCATGTGATTGCTGCTAAAGCAGTATGTTTTAAACAAGCAATGACTACCGAATTTAAAGAATATCAAAGACAAATCGTTAAAAATGCGAAAATCTTAGCTGCTAAATTAATGGAATTAGATTATAATTTAGTTTCAGGTGGAACAGATAATCACTTAATGTTAGTAGATTTAAGAAATAAAGGAATTACCGGAAAGCAAGCCGAAAAGGCGTTGGAAGAAGCCGGAATTACGGTTAATAAAAATGCGATTCCTTTTGATACCCAAAGTCCTATGATTACCAGTGGAATAAGAATTGGCACACCGGCAGTTACTACCAGAGGGATGAAAGAGAAAGAAATGATTCTGATAGCGGAGATGATTAGTCGAGTTCTAAATAATATAGAAGACCAGAAGATAAAAGAAGAAGTAAGAATAGAAGTAGAAAATATTAATAAGAAGTTTGCTTAAGAAATGAGGGGGGTTTTAATTTGATTTCTATTAGTGATATTAAAAAAGGTATGATCATTGAGTATAAAAATGAAATATATACGATTGTAAATTATCAACATGTAAAAGTAGCCATGAGAGGTGCTTTAATCAGAACCAATCTAAAAAATATTAAAACTGGTATGGTTATTGAAAAAACATTTAAACCCGTAGATAAAATGGAACAAGTAATAATTGATAAAAAAACTATGCAATATTTGTATAAAGATGGTGATAATTATTATTTTATGAATAAAGAAAATTATGAACAAACTTCCTTATCTAAAGAGCAATTAAGTGGTTTAACTGATTTCTTAAAAGAAGGCAATGACGTTGATATTATGTTTTATAAAGAAAAGATGATAGGTGCAGAGTTACCTAATTTTATAAATTTAAAAGTTACTAAAACTATGCCTGGGGTTAAGGGAAATACGGTATCTGGTGCACTTAAACCAGCAACTTTAGAGACTGGAGCAATAATTCAAGTTCCCTTATTCGTCAAAGAAGGTGACGTAGTTAAAATTGATACCAGAGAAAATAAATATTTAGAAAGAGAATGAAAAATGACAAATTACCCAAAAATCATCATGAAAAAAATATAATACGATATGCGAAATAGAGGTGGTATAACTAATGAAAGTTATAAAAAATGATTTAGGAGAAATAAATATTTCTAACGAAACCATCGGAAATATAATCAGTTTAAATTTAGCTGAGGTTAAAGGTGTGGTGGGAAGTAGAAAAACAATTATGAAAGAAATAACTGATATGTTAATGGGAAAGGCAAGTACAAATAACTTAGAAAATGCTTCCCGCACCATAAAAGTAGAAATAAAAGAGAATAATATATTTATAGATTTATTTATTATTATAAAATATGGAGTAAGAATGCCTGATACAGCCTGGGATATTCAAAATAGAATTAAAGAAGAAATAATAAAAAAAATAGGTACAGATATCAGAGAAATAAATATACATATTCAAGGAATTCAATTTCCTAAAAAAACACAGAGCAGGAAAGATTTAGTTGCTTCTAATCTATTTATAAAAGTATTCTAAATGTATTTTAGGTAGTCATTCCATAGGGAGGAACAATGGGAGGAAGAAGATTATCCCGAGAATTAGCCTTAAAAGTACTATTTCAAATTGATTTAGTTAATACCAATATGGAAGAAGCACTAAAATATAACTTTGAAAGTAATGAACTTCCCGAAGAAGTTAAGGAATTTACTATAATATTAGTAAGGGGGGTTATAAGTAATTTAGCTGAAATCGATAAGGAAATTAAAAGCTATACTAATAATTGGTCCTTAGAAAGAATCACCAATATTGATCGAAATATCTTGCGTATAGCTATTTACGAAATATTATATATAGATAATATACCTAAAAGCGTTTCTATTAATGAAGCAGTCGAATTAGCTAAAAAATATAGCACCAAAAGCTCTTTTAGCTTTGTAAATGGAGTTTTAGGGAAAATTAATAAAATAGATAAAATATTGAAGAAAATAGATTAAAAAATTATGGTTAATTATACAGAAGCTAAAATTTATACCGTTTCCAGAATCACTAAATATATAAAAAATCTTTTTGAAAATGATTATAACCTACAAAACGTATGGATATTAGGAGAAATTTCAAATTTTAAATTACATTCCTCCGGGCATATGTATTTTGTACTTAAAGATCAGGAAAGCCAGATTAAAGGTGTGATGTTTAAAGGAAATAACCTTAGCTTACGATTTATGCCTCAGGATGGAATGAAAGTTAAAGTAAGAGGAGATATTAATGTTTATGAAAGGAGAGGGGAATATCAATTATATGTAAAAGAAATTGTAGAAGCGGGTAAAGGTGAGCTTTATTTAGCCTTTGAAAGATTGAAAGAAAAACTTAAGGCGGAAGGACTTTTTTCAGAGGAATTTAAGAAAAAATTACCCCTTATTCCTAAAAATATTGCGGTTATAACTTCCCCTACTGGAGCGGCAATTAGAGATGTTTTAACTATATCGCTAAGAAGATTTCCTAATCTTTCCATCTTAGTTGTTCCTTCTTTAGTTCAAGGAACACTCGCGGCGCGAGAAATTGCTAAAAAGATAGATTTTTTAAATAAACATTTTAATAATTTAGATTTCATTATCCTTAGTCGGGGTGGAGGCTCTTTAGAAGAATTATGGGCTTTTAACGAGGAAATATTAGCTCGTAGTATCTATAATTCTAAAATACCTATAGTTTCAGCTATAGGTCATGAAACAGATTTTACTATTTCAGATTTTGTGGCTGATTTACGTTGTCCTACTCCCTCCGCTGCAGCTGAAATGACTATACCAGATAAAAGTAGTTTAGTAAATAATCTAAATTTATTAAATAGCAAATTAAACAAAGCCATAAAAAGAAATCTTGAATTAAAGGTGGAGAATATAAATTCTATAAACAAAAGCATTCAATATCAAGGACCAGAAAATAAGATTAATCAATATTATCAATATATCGATGAATTTAGTGTTCGTATAAAATTAAGGATTAAGCATCAAATAGAATTATATGAAGAAAAAATAAAAAAAGATAAACAAAGGTTGGATTCATTAAACCCTGGTGCGGTAATTGAACGTGGATATAGTATTTGTAGAAAAATACCGGGAAAAGAGATTATTAAAAGACTAAATCAGGTTGAAATTGGCAATGAAATAGAAATTATTATAAGCGATGGAAAAATGTTAGGTAAAGTTGATAAAAAGGAGGTTATTTCAAAATGAAAACAAAGAAAAAAAATGAAGATATTCAATTTGAAGATTATTTAAAAAGATTAGAAAAAATTGTCCACCAATTAGAGGAAGGTGAATTGACTTTAGATGAATCAATAAAACTCTATGAAGAAGGTATGAATATCTCCAAATTATGTTTAGATAAATTAAATAAAGCCAAACAAAAGATAGAACAATTAGTTATTGAAAATGAAGAAAAATATTCTACTAAACCTTTTTCTATAAAAAAAGAGGAAGATACAGCTAATGGAGTTTAAAAATTATCTAGAAGATAAAAAAAATATTATCGATAAGGCTTTAGATAAATTTTTACCACCAGAAAACAAATTACCTTTCATTATTCATCAAGCAATGCGTTACAGTGTTTTTAGTGGAGGAAAGAGGATAAGACCGATTTTAACTTTAATAACGGCTGAATTATTAGACCAAGAAATAGAAAAAGTAATAAGTGCGGCTTGCGGGATTGAATTAATTCATACTTTTTCTTTAATTCATGATGATTTACCTTGTATGGATAATGATGACTTTAGACGAGGAAAACCCAGCAATCATAAAGTATTTGGAGAAGCTATAGCCTTATTAGCCGGTGATGCCCTTCTGGTTTCTGGATTTGAACTAATAGCAAAAAACTCGGAAGTAAAAGGAATAAAAAAGCAGTCTATTATAAACTTGATCAAAGAAATATCTTTTTATATCGGGACAGCTAATATGTTAGGAGGGCAGGTAGAAGATATAAATCCAGGAAACGAAAACATAAAAAAAGAAGATTTATATAATCTTTATATGAAAAAAACCGCTGCTTTAATATGTGTTTCCATTAGGGCAGGAGCAATCTTATCTAATGCCAACCAAAGGCAACTTAAAGCCTTAACCAAATATGGAGAAAATATAGGATTAGCTTTTCAAATTGTTGATGATATGCTCGATATTATGCAAGATCAAAGGGTTATGAAAAAAAAACCTACTTATCCTAACCAATATGGTATAAAAGAATCAAAGAATGAAGCTGATAGATTAATTAAAGAAGCAAAAGATTCATTAAAAATATTTAATAATAAAGCAGAGACATTAAAAAATTTAGCTGATTATATCCTTTTAAGAGAAAGGTAAATCAGTATTCAGTATTCAGTATATAGTGAATAAAATAGAAGCCAGGAGCCAGGAGTTAGAATCTAGAATTTGAGTGTAGGGGCAGACCTTGTGTCTGCCCGTAGGACAGGTGTCTCACCTGTCAAAGTAATTGCAAGCGAACGCAGGGGCCGTGGTAATCCAATAAAATGTCATTGCGAGCCCTGATTTATCAGGGCGTGGCAATCTCATAACTAATGGGATTGCTTCGTCATTACATTCCTCGCAATGACAGACAAGGAGGGAAAATGCTTAGACCGAATAATAGAAGATTTGATGAGATACGACCTATTAATATTTCCAGGAATTATATAAAATATGCAGAAGGATCCACTTTGATAAAAATGGGGGATACAAAAATAGTGTGTACTGCTTCAGTCGAAAATAAAGTACCTTTATTTTTGAGAGGGATGAAGCAGGGTTGGATTTCCGCAGAATATTCTATGATTCCCCGAGCAAATCAAATTAGAAATATTAGAGATTCCGTAAAAGGCAAAATAAACGGACGATCTTCTGAAATTCAAAGATTAATAGGAAGATCTTTAAGGGCGGTAGTTAATTTAAATGATTTAGGAGAAAGGACTATATGGATAGATTGCGATGTGATTCAAGCCGATGGTGGAACCAGGATTTCAGCCATTATTGGTTCTTTTATCGCCCTTTATGATGCTTTAAATTATCTGAATGCAGAAGGTCAATTAGATAAAATTCCCATAAAAGATTATATAGGCGCAATAAGTGTGGGAATAATTGATGGAGAAATGTTATTAGATTTAAATTTTAAAGAAGATTCTCAGGCCCAGGTAGACTTAAATATTGCGATGACTGAAAAAGGAGAAATAATTGAGATTCAAGGAACAGCTGAAAGCAGGCCTTTTTCTAAAAGAAATTTAGAAGAATTGATTAAATTAGCTGAGGTAGGCATAAAAAAAGTAATTGAAAAAGAAAAAGAAATATTAGGAGAAATTTGTTAGAAATAATTATTGCCACCAAAAATTTAGGTAAAGTTAAAGAAATAAAAGATATTTTAGATAATTCCAATATTAAAATATTAACTAAGAAAGATTTTCCGCAGCTTCCAAAAATTGATGAGGATGGTAAAACATTTCAAGAAAATGCCCTTAAAAAAGCTGGTAAAATTTCAGAATATACCGGGAAAGTTTGTTTAGCAGATGATTCTGGATTAGAAATAGATTATTTAGAAGGAAAACCTGGAATTTATTCTTCTAGATGGGGAAATAACGATGAAGAACGTATAAATAAAGTACTTAATTTATTAGAAAATGTTCCTGAAAACAAAAGAAAGGCAAAATTTGTTTGTGTTTTAGTTCTTGCTTTTCCAGATGGAAGAAAATATATGGTGAAAGAAGAGTGCCCAGGAAAAATTTCTTTTATTCCCAGAGGGAAATATGGTTTTGGTTATGATCCAATTTTTTTAATTCCTGAATATAACCAAACTTTCGCCGAATTAGGAGATAAGATTAAAAACCAAATTAGCCATAGAGGGAAAGCTCTAAGAAGGATGATCAAAATAATAAATGAATTAGTCGTTAGTGAATAGTGAATAGTCGTTAGTATATAGTATATAGTAAAGAGTAAAGAGATAAGAAGCTAAGAAGAAAAAGGGAGAGTATTACATACGCCTTTTCTTCACGCAATACGCAATACTCGATACTCAATACTAATTTTATAATTGACTTATAAATATATTTCTTATATAATAACTTTTGTTTCGGGGCGTAGCGCAGCTTGGAAGCGCACCTGCTTTGGGAGCAGGGGGCCGGAGGTTCAAATCCTCTCGCCCCGACTTTGCGGGAATAGCTCAGTTGGTAGAGCGCCAGCCCTCCAAGCTGGCTGTCGCGGGTTCGAACCCCGTTTCCCGCTCCAAAGTATATCTACGCGCCCGTAGCTCAATAGGATAGAGCAACGGATTTCTAATCCGTAGGTTGGGGGTTCAATTCCCTTCGGGCGCGCCATATTATAAAATTAATATGGTGGGCGTAGCTCAGTTTGGTTAGAGCCCTGGATTGTGGCTCCAGAGGTCGGGGGTTCAAATCCCCTCGCTCACCCCAACCAGTTATAAAGCGCTCGTAGCCCAATTGGATAGAGCTACGGACTTCGGATCCGATGGTTGAGGGTTCAAGTCCCTCCGAGCGCACCAAACTTTTAGTTGAAAATGAAAGAACAAATAGTGTATTATAAATAAGGTTGTGCAATTTTAATTTGTGGGCCGTTAGCTCAGTTGGTAGAGCACCTGACTTTTAATCCGGGTGTCACAGGTCCGAGTCCTGTACGGCCCACCATTAAAAATGCGAGGGTGGTGAAATTGGTAGACACGCTGGACTTAGGATCCAGTGGGTAAAACCATGCGGGTTCGACTCCCGCCCTTCGCACTATAAAAATAAAATATTTTTAATTAATAATAAATTTGTATTTTATGTAAAAAAAGGTGCCTGGCACCTTTTTTTACCTTGTGGAGGTAAATATATAATGGTAGAGGTTAAAATAAAAGAACAAAAAGAAAATGAATTTCACCTGGAAATTGAAGTTGATAAAATAGAAGTAAATAATAAATTAGAAAATGTATATAATGATTTATCTTATCAAGCAAAAATACCAGGTTTTCGAAAAGGTAAAGTTCCCAGAAATATTTTAAATATGCATTTAGGAAGGGAATACTTTTACGAAAAAACAGCTGAAGAATTAATCCCGGATAGTTATATGGAAGCTATAAAAAAAATTAATATTGAACCGATTGAGCAAGCTAAAATAAAAATTCTACAAATAGAAGAGGATAAGCCATTAATATTTGAAGCAATCGTGCAAGTAAAGCCAGAAGTTAAATTAGGTTCTTTTGATAAAATTACTTTATCTAAAGAAGATACAAAAATTACCGATTCTGATGTAGAAAATGAAATAAAAAGGATACAAGAAAATTTAGCCAAATTAAAAATTGTTAAAGATCGCCCAGCCAAAGAAGGTGACTATCTGGTAATTGATTCTGAAGAATATATTGACGGAAAGGTAATAAAGGGAAGTAAAGTGGAGAAGCAGATGATTCAATTAAACAAAAGAATTTCGCCTGAATTCAATAAACAACTTTTAGACTGTTCAGCAGGGCAAGAAAAAGAGATAAAAATATTAGTGCCTAGGGATGCTGAAGATAAAGAAATGGCAGGAAAAGAAATTATATACCAAGTAAAGGTAATAGAAATAAAAGAAAAAGAATTACCGAAGTTAGATGGAGATTTTTTTAAGACCATAGGTAATTATAAAAATTTAGATGACTTCAAGAAAGATATAAGTGAAAAATTAAAGAAGCAAGCTGAAATATTTAGTAAAAATAATTATGAAAGTAAATTATTAGAAAAAGTAGCCGAGATTTGCGAGGTAAAGGTACCAGAAGTATTAATGGAAAGAGAATTAGACTATATGATGAAATCTTTAAATGATGATTTAAAAGCAAAAAATTTATCTTTACAAGATTATTATAATAGTATTAATACCAATGAAGAAAATATCAAAAAAGAATATGGAATTGTCGCTGAAAAAAGAATAAAACAAGAATTAGTTTTAGATAAAATTGCTCAAGAAGAAAATATTCAAATCACCGAGCAAGAAATAAAAGATAAAATTAACACCATTGCCCAAGAAGTAAAACAAGATCCTATGAAAGTAGAAGCTACTCTTAAAAAGAATAATAATTTAGATGGCCTAAGAGAAAGCATAAAAAGAGATAAAATAGTAAATTTTCTAAATAAAAAAGTAAAAATAATAAATTCTAAAAAGGAGGATGAATCCAAATGACTTTAGTACCAATTGTAATAGAACAGACTCCCCGGGGAGAGAGATCATATGATATTTATTCTCGTTTGTTAAAAGATAGAATAATATTTTTGGGAACTGAGATAGATGATGCTACAGCAAATACCATTATAGCACAATTATTATTTTTAGAAGCCTCCGACCCGGATAAGGATATTTACATTTACATTAATAGTCCAGGGGGTTCAGTAAGCTCAACTATTGCTATATATGATACCATTCAATATATTAAATCAGCTGTTTCAACTATATGCGTAGGTTTGGCGGCAAGCGGCGCAGCTTTAATATTAGCCTCAGGAACAAAAGGGAAAAGATTTGCTTTGACTAATTCAAGAATTATGTTACATCAACCTTTAGGTGGAGCACAAGGTCAGGTTACAGATATTGAGATACAAACCAGAGAACTTAAAAGAATTAAGGATACCATTAACCAGATCTTAACTTATCATACTGGTCAGCCGTTAGAAAAGGTGGAAAAAGATACAGATAGAGATTTCTATTTGACCGCTCAAGAATCAAAAGAATATGGATTGATTGATGAAGTAATCAAGGTTCGTGAGGAGGTAATGAAATAGTAATGCGACAGATGAAGAAGGAAGTGATAATTTAGTGAACTGCTCTTTTTGCGGTAAAAACCAAGATGAAGTATATAAAATAGTTTCCGGACCAGGTGTTTGTATCTGTGATGAATGTATCAAAGTATGTAATGATATTATATTAGATCGAAAAAAGAAAGAAAAGGCTCCCTTTGATTTAAAACAAATTCCATCTCCCCAAGAGATTAAATATTTTTTAGATGAATATGTAGTGGGACAAGAAAAGACCAAGAAAATAATTTCAGTTGCGGTATACAATCATTATAAAAGAATTAAAACCAATAACAAAAATAAATTAAATAATAAAAATAATAAAGAAAGTGAAGAAATAGAATTAGAGAAGAGCAATATTTTATTAATAGGACCTACTGGATGTGGCAAAACTTTATTAGCTCGGACTTTAGCTAAAAAATTAAAGGTACCTTTTGTTATTGCTGATGCAACAACTTTAACCGAAGCAGGATATGTTGGTGACGATGTAGAAAATATTTTATTAAATTTATTAATGGTTGCAGACTACAATATAAATCTTGCTCAAAAAGGAATAGTGTATATTGATGAGATAGATAAAATTGGTCGTAAATCAGAGAGTCCTTCCATAACCAGAGATGTTTCCGGAGAAGGAGTACAGCAAGCTTTATTAAAAATTATTGAAGGTACGGTAGCCAGTGTTCCTCCTTATGGAGGAAGAAAGCATCCGCAGGAAAAAAATATTCAGATAGATACCACAGAAATATTATTTATTTGCGGTGGGACTTTCGAAGGGTTAGAAAATATAATAAATTATCGCATAGGTAAAAACAACATTGGTTTTACAGCTGATATAAAAAGTAAAAATAATAAAAATGATATTTATAACATAATAGAAAACGTATTGCCAGAAGATTTAGTAAAATTTGGTTTAATTCCTGAATTAGTAGGAAGATTGCATATAATTTCTACCCTAAAATCTTTAGATGAAGATGCATTATTAAGAATATTAAAAGAACCAAAAAATGCTATAGTAAATCAATATAAAAAGATTTTTGAATTAGAAGGCGTAGAACTTAAATTTACTCCCGATGCCTTAGAAGCTATTGTGGAAGAAAGTATAAAAAGAAATGTAGGGGCGAGGGGTTTGCGTTCAATTATGGAAGATGCAATTTTAGATATAATGTACCAAATCCCTTCGGAAAAAAATATTAAAAAATGTACTATTACCGAAGAAGTTATTAAAAATAAAAGTATGCCTAAAATAGTTAGATATAATGAAGGACTAAAAAAGGAGACGGCATAATATAATATTATATATTATGATTGCCGGTGTTGCGGGCTCGATGAATCGAGCCCCTACAAGATAATTATAACCAAAAAATCATAATTTGCTATAAAATTATCTGCTGTAAAAAAATAAAAAGAATAAATAATTTGACTTGATATCTAGGTGTGATATATTATACGAGACACTTGAAATAAGGAAGGTGAGATCTAATATTTTATATGAATAAACCAGAAAAAAAATTAAACTGCTTTGATAAAAATACCTTGCCTTTATTACCTCTTAAAGACTTAGTAGTTTTTCCTTATATGGTTATTCCTCTTTTTATAGAAAGAGCACAATCCATTAATGCTTTAGAAGAAGCAATTAATTTAAAAAGTTTAATCTTTATAGCTACTCAAAGAGACCCAGGAACAGAAAAACCAAAATTAGAGGATTTATATTCTGTGGGTACTATTGCCAAAGTAATACAAATATACAAATTACCTGACGATACTATAAAAATATTGATAGAGGGATTAAATAGAGCAAAAATTATAAAATTAGAAGAAGGAGACAGTTTCCTTAAAACAAAATTAGAAAAAATTAAAGTTAAAAATGATAAAAATCTAAAAATTGAGGCTTTAATAAGATTAGCAATCAATAAATTCGAGCAATATTTAAAATTAAATAATGATAAATTTCAATCTGAAATAATGATCTCATTAGGAAATATTAAAAAGCCTGATAAATTAGCCGACATAATTTCTTCTAACTTAATTTTAAATTTAAAAGAAAAACAAAATTTATTGGAAATATTTGATCCTTTAGAAAGATTAGAAAAACTAATTGGTATATTAAAAAGAGAGATAACTATTTTAAAATTAGAAAAGAAAATACAAAATAGAGTAGAAGTGAATTTAGAAAAATTTCAAAAAGATTATTATCTAAAAGAACAATTAAAAGAAATACAAAAAGAATTAGGAGATAAAGAAATAAACATTTCAGAAGCAGACGAGTTCAAAGAGAAAATATTATCTTTAAAACTTGATAAAGAACTGGAAGATAAACTTATAAAAGAAACCATTCATTTAGAAAAAATTCCCATTTTATCTGCCGAGAGTGGAATAATAATAAATTATTTAGAATGGATTTTAGCTCTTCCCTGGAATAAAAAATATAAAGAAAAATTAGATATAAAATTAGTTAAAAAAACTTTGGATGAAGACCATTATGGTTTACTAGATGTAAAAGAGAGAATATTAGAATATTTAGCCGTTAGAAAATTGAGTAATAAAAAAAAGGGAGTAATTCTTTGTTTAATAGGACCTCCTGGAGTAGGGAAGACATCTTTGGCCAAGTCCATAGCTCGAGCAATGGATAGAAAATTTGTAAGAGCTTCTTTGGGGGGGGTGCGAGATGAAGCAGAAATACGTGGACATAGAAGAACTTATATAGGCTCTATGCCAGGAAGAATTATACAAGGAATAGTAAATGCAAAATCCAAAAATCCAGTTTTTCTATTAGACGAAATTGATAAAATAAGTATGGATTTTAGAAGTGATCCCGCTGCTGCTCTTTTAGAAGTATTAGATCCTGAACAAAATAATAGTTTTAGCGATCATTATCTAGAAATTCCTTTTGACCTTTCTGAGGTAATGTTTATTACTACCGCTAATAATGAAGAAGAAATACCTTATTCCCTCAGAGATAGAATGGAGATAATTAATATTCCTGGTTATACTGATTATGAGAAAATAAAAATTGGTCAATTATTTTTGATTCCCAAACAATTAAATAATCATGGTTTTAAAAAAAGAGAGATAGAGATATCAGAAAAAGCAATTAAAAAAATAATTAGAGAATACACTCATGAAGCAGGGGTAAGAGGTTTAGAAAAAGAAATAGCTTCTATATGTAGAAAAGTTGCTTTAAAAATAGTGTCTTCTGAAAAGAAAAAAACCATTAGAATAACTTTAAATAATTTAGAAAATTATTTAGGGATCTCTAGATATAAAAATAATGAAATTGAAAAAGAAGATATGGTTGGTTTAGCAACAGGTTTAGCATGGACTGAAGCTGGTGGGGAAGTGTTGTCAGTAGAAACTATAGTAATGCCGGGAAAAGGTAAATTGACTCTTACTGGACAATTGGGAGATGTTATGCAAGAATCAGGGAAAGCTGCTTTAACCTATGCTCGGTCTCGAGCAGCTAAATTTAAAATAGATAATAAATTTTATGAAAATTGTGATATTCATGTTCATATTCCCGAAGGAGCAATACCGAAGGATGGCCCTTCCGCAGGTATAACTATGGCTACCTCCTTAATTTCTTCACTTACCGAGATTCCGGTTCGAAAAGATATAGCCATGACTGGTGAAATTACTTTAAGAGGAAGGGTTTTACCAGTAGGAGGTTTAAAAGAAAAAATACTTGCTGCTTACCAATATGGAATTAAAACTATTATAATTCCTCGAGATAATATAAAAAATTTAGAAGATTTACCTAATAATATTAAAAAAGGATTAAAATTTATTGCAGTTAATAATGTAGACGAAGTTTTAAAAATTGCTCTTACTAGATACCCTTTTTAAAATAAAAACTATTATTTAATAGACTCCTTTCGTCCTTTTAAAAATCGAAAGGAGTTTTTTGTTTTTAAGCTTAAGGAGGAAAATAAAATGAAAAATACAAATAATGAAATTCCATCAGTGTATAATCCTAAAATTGTGGAAGAAAAATGGTATAAATTTTGGTTAGAAAAAGATTATTTTAAAGCAAAAAATAATTTTGATAAAAAAAACAATTATTCTATGGTTATACCTCCCCCGAATGTTACCGGATCTTTGCATCTAGGTCATGCCTTAAATAATACTTTACAAGATATTTTAATTAGATGGAAAAAAATGGAAGGCTACAATACACTTTGGTTACCAGGGACTGATCATGCCGGAATTGCCACTCAGAATGTAGTTGAAAAAGAAATAGCTAAAGAAGGTAAAAGTAGACATGATTTAGGAAGAGAAAAATTTTTAGAAAGAGTATGGGAATGGAAGGAAAAATATGGAAATAATATCATAAATCAATTGAAGAGATTGGGATTTTCTTGCGATTGGTCACGATTAAGATTTACTTTAGATGAAGGTCTTTCTAAAGCAGTTAAAAAAGTATTTGTTCAATTATATAAAGAAGGGTTAATATATCGAGAAAATTACGTGATAAATTGGTGTCCTCGATGTCAAACTGCATTAGCTGATATAGAAGTAGAATCAGTGGAAGAAGAAACCAATATTTATTATATAGATTATCCCCTCAAAGATTCTGAAGAAGTAATCACGGTAGCTACTGTCCGTCCCGAGACTATGCTTGGCGATACCGCAGTAGCTGTTCATCCTGATGACGAAAGATATAAAAAATTTATTGGTAAAACTGCTATATTACCTTTAATGGATAGAGAATTACCTATAATTGCGGATAGTTATGTTGACCCTGAATTTGGTACCGGAGCAGTAAAAATTACCCCCGCTCATGATTTGAATGATTTCGAATTAGGTAAACGCCATAGACTCCAAGTTATTAATTTATTAAATAATGACGGTACTATGAATGAACAGGCCGGAAAGTTTAAAGGTCTAACTGTGGCAGGATGTAGAGAAAAAGTTTTAAATAGCTTGAGAGAAAAAGGGTATTTGAATAAGATAGAAAATTATAAGCATTCTATGGGGCATTGTTATCGATGTGGGACTATTATTGAACCATATTTATCTAAACAGTGGTTTGTAAAGGTAAAAGAACTTGCGCAACCGGCAATTTCTGCAGTGGAAGAAGGTAAAATTGAATTTATACCTTCTCATTGGACTAAAGTATATTATGAATGGATGAGAAATATCAAGGATTGGTGTATTTCACGCCAGTTATGGTGGGGACATCGTATACCAGCTTGGTATTGTCAAGATTGTTCAGAAATAATGGTAGAATTAGAACCGCCTAAATTTTGTAAGAAATGTAAGGGCCATAATTTAGTACAGGATCCTGATGTTTTAGATACCTGGTTTAGTTCTGCCTTATGGCCTTTTTCTACTTTAGGTTGGCCGGAAGAAACTGATGACTTAAAGTGTTTTTATCCTACTTCAGTATTGGTTACCGGTTTTGATATAATTTTCTTTTGGGTAGCTCGAATGATAATGATGGGATTAAAGTTTCGTGGCGAGGTGCCATTTAAGCAAGTGTATATAAATCCTTTAATTAGAGATGCAGAAGGTAAAAAAATGAGTAAATCAAAAGGAAATGTTATCGATCCTTTAACAGTGATTGATGAATATGGTTCTGATACCTTACGTATTACCCTTGCTTCCTTAACTGTTCAAGGTGATTATATCTGCCTTTCTGAAGAGAGAATTAGAGGATTTAGAAATTTTTCTAACAAAATATGGAATGTTTCGAGATTTTCTATCATGAATTTAGTAGATTTTGATATCGATAAGATAAATAAAGATAGTTTAAAAATGACTTTAGCTGATAATTGGATAATTAGCAGATTAAATGAGGCAATAAAAAAGTCTACTTTCTACCTTAATGAGTATAAGTTTGGAGAGGCGGCCAAAACTATCTACGAATTTACCTGGAGTGACTTTTGTGATTGGTATGTAGAATTTATTAAACCAAGATTATATCAGGAAGATGATAAAATACAAAGAAAGACAGCTCAATACATTCTTTGGTTTGTTTTGGAGAATACTTTAAGACTTTTACATCCCTTTATGCCTTTTATAACTGAAGAAATATGGCAAAAACTACCTCATCAAGGGGATAGTATTATGTCTTCACCTTGGCCTCTATATAAAGAAGAATATCTGGATAAAGAGGCAGATATAAAGATGAGTAAAATAATGAATATTATTAAAACTATACGAAACATTAAGTCAGATATGGACATTCCTTATAGTACAAAGATTGATTTATATTTAAACATTACCGAAAAAGATAAAATAGAATTAATAAAAGAAAACATTTATTATATCAAAGCAATGCTTAAAACAAATTTATTGGAGGTAGGAACAGATATTAAAAAACCAGCACATTCAGCTACCGGTGTTTTAGAGGGAGTAGAAATATTTATCCCTTTAAAAGATATAATTAATATTCCAGAAGAGATAGCCCGTTTAGAAAAGAGATTAAACAGAATAAAAAATGAACTTAATACTATTTTTAAAAAGATAAATAATGAGGATTTTTTGTCTAAAGCCCCAGAAGAGGTGATTAAAAAAGAAAGAAATAAGGCGGATGATTTAAAAGATATTTATCAAAAATTAGAAAGCAATCTAAAAGATTTGAGGTAAATATGATAACTTATCCAGAAGCATTAAAATATATTTATGACTTAAATAAATATGGTATAAAATTAGGACTTAAAAATATTGAATATTTACTTTTTCTTTTAGGTAATCCTCATCAAAAACTAAATATTATTCATATAGCTGGAACTAATGGAAAAGGATCAACTGCTGCAATAATAAGTTCAATACTTCAATCTGAAGGGTTTAAAGTTGGTCTTTATACTTCTCCCCATTTAGTTGATTTCACTGAAAGGATGAAAATTAATTATAGATCAATAAATCAGAAAAAAGTAGCTACACTATTAGAAAGAATTAAACCCTTGGTAGAAAAGGTAGCTCATACACCTTACTATACTCACCCTACTTTTTTTGAAGTTATTACTGCTATGGCTTTTATCTACTTTTTGGAAGAAAAAGTAGACTTTTTAGTTTTAGAAGTAGGATTAGGAGGAAGGTTAGATGCCACAAATGTTTGTGAACCTTTAATATCAGTTATTACTCACCTTGATTATGACCATATGGATAAATTAGGAAATAGTTTAGAGGAGATTGCCAGGGAAAAAGGAGGAATTATAAAATCAGGAGGAATTGTAATTACTTCTGATCAATTTGAGAAAGCTGATCAGGAAATTAATAAAATTGCTCGACAGAGGAATTCAATTATTTACAAGGTAGGAAGAGAAATAAAGTATGAAATAATAAAATCTGATCTTAAAGGTATAATATTTAATTTACACGGAATTTATAATAATTATATAAATTTACATACTCCATTATTAGGAAGACATCAAGCAGAAAATGCCGCTACTGCTATCACAGCTGTAGAAGCACTCAAAATTAAAGGAATATGCATTTCTAAAAAAGCGATAAGAGATGGCCTGGAAAAAGTTAAATGGTCAGGGAGGTTGGAAATAATTCAAAAAAAACCTATGCTAGTATTAGATGGAGCGCATAATCCTAATGGAATAGAGGTAGTCAAACAAGCCTTAGAAGAAATATTTGGTTATCATAGACTAATTTTAGTCTTAGGAATTTTTGCAGATAAAGATTATAAAAAAATGATTAAAATTATAGCACCGTTAGCGGATTTAATTATTGCTACTAAAGCAAAAAATCCCCGAGCCACCTCCCCTCAAATAATTGCTAAAGAAGCAGCGCAATATGTAGATCGAAATAAAATAATGGTTACCAAAAATATCCCCCAGGCTATAAACTATGCTATATCAAATTCCAATGAGGATGATTTAATATGTATAACCGGATCGCTATATACTGTAGGTGAAGCAAAGAGATATTTTATAAAGAAAAATCAAAAAATGTAGGGGCGTATTGCATACGCCCAAGGAAGAACAAAAGATAATAAAACAGGAAGGGCACAATTCCTGTCTGCGTGCGGACCTGTCTGCGTGCGTACACGCACAGGCAGGCATTGTACCCCTACAAAAGCATAAAAGTTTACAATAAGGAAATTCAGTAATAAAGTAAGGAGAAAACAAATATGTTCCACCTTTCTAATCAAGAAAAGATTACCATAATTTTTTTATTAATATTAATAATGATTGGAATAGGAATAATTTTGTATAAAAATTTTAATAATGAAGATAATTTAGCCCTAAATTCACCCTCAAATTTTTCAGAGAATAATATTGCGGAAAAGGTTGAAGTTCCTTCCGTTATAATTCACATTTCTGGAGCAGTTAAAAACCCGGGGGTTTATCAATTAAAATCAACGGATAGGGTAGTTGATGCAGTAAAAATTGCGGGAGGGATAACGGAAAGAGCTAATCCAGATGCAATTAATTTAGCTGCTCTGCTTAAAGATGGACAAAAAATAATTATTCCCTATAAAATTTCTAACCAAGTTACGGTAGAAAGTGATAAAAATATATCTAAAAATATAGAGGAAGTATACTCTTCTTCATCATCTCCTTCTGACCAAATTAATATTAACACTGCTGATGACCATACCTTACAGTCTCTGCCTGGAATTGGACCAGTTCTTTCCAAAAGAATAATAGATTATAGGGATCAGAATGGATTATTTGAAGTTATTGATGATATAAAAAATGTATCTGGAATCGGAGAAAAAAAATTTGAAGGAATTAAAGATTTAATTTGTGTCCAATAAAAAATATGTTTTCCGATAATAAATATAATACGGTTAAACCCTTACCCCTAATTTTATCTTTATATATTTTAGGGATAATTTGTGGTAAATTTATCAATTTTAATTCAATATTTTCATTTATAATGATAATATTATTAATACTAATTTCGGTGATAAGTTTTATAAAGCAGTGGAAAATAACCACTGCTTTATTATTTATAACAATATTTTTAATCGGTATGGTTAATTATAATCTAAATTCTAAACCAATTGGCACTAACCATGTAGCAAATTTTATAGAAGATAAAAGAATAACTATTATTGGTACAGTATTAGATAAAAACTATTATTATGATCAAGAAAAAATTTCTTTGAAGGTAAAAGTAAAGGAGATAGAACAAGAAGATCATAATATTAGAACCAAAGGTCTAATATTAGTGAATACCTATTTAGGGAATTGTCCTTATGAATATGGAGATATACTTAAAATTAAAGGAAAATTAGAAAAACCTATAGGTCGAAAAAATTTTGGTGAATTTGATTATGAATTATATTTAGCCCGAGAAAGAATTTTTGCTTTCCTTAATATCTGGGCCGAAAAAGATATTCAAAAAATAGGAGAAGAAAATTCAAATTTCTTTACCTATTTTTCTTTGTTGATCAGAAATAAAATAAAAAAAATTATAGAACAAACTTTACAAAAGCCATATAATTATCTACTTCTCGGTATGATGTTAGGAGAAAAAGGTCTTATTCCACCTGAAATAAAAGAAATATTTGCTGAGGCAGGAATTATGCATATATTAGCAGTTTCAGGTTTACATGTAGGAATAATCGCTGCTGCCTTATTTTTTTTATTAAATTTCTTAAAATTACCTAAAAAATTGAAATTTACTATCTTAATATTATTTTTAATCATATATGCCTCTATTACTGGCTATCAACCTTCTGTTTTACGCGCAACAATTATGTTTGCCTTATTAATAGGAGGAAAATTAATCAACAGAAATAGAAATCTTTTTCTTTCTCTTTTTTTTGCAGCATTTTTAATCTTATTATTAAATCCCTTAGTCCTATATGATGCTGGTTTTCTTTTATCTTTTATAGTTACTTTTTTTCTAATATATCTATCTCCCCTCTTGCAAGAACAATTTTCTAAAGTATTAGTTTGGATTAAAGATCCTTTATCAATTTCAATAGCTTCCTGGATAGGAATTTTTCCATTATCCGCTTATTTTTTTAATAAAGTGTCAATAATTTCCATTGTGGTGAATATCTTTATTGTTCCTTTAACCGGTATAGCCCTCATATTAGGATTCATCACTTTCTTTATCGGGCTAGTGAGCATTCCTTTGGCTTATCTAATAGCTAATATCAATTTTATTGTTTTAAAAATGATCCTTTTAATATCTAAGTATTTTTCTTTGCTACCTTTTTCGTTTATATATACTGCTCAACCTGCAATTTTTGTTATTTTTTTATATTATCTGTTGATATTTTTGGCCATAGAAATATTTTATAAAAATATATTTCCGCCCAAAATAAAGATTAAGGCCACTATTTTAATATTATCAGCTGTATTAGTGGTAATTATAGTTCAAGTATTTTCTCCCCTAGATAATCTTAAAGTAAATTTTATAAATGTTGGAGAAGGAGATTGTATCTTAATTGAAGCACCTAAAAAATATAATATTTTAATTGACGGAGGGGGGACGCCTCTAAGTACTTTTGATGTAGGGGGTAAAGTGGTTATTCCTTATTTAAGGAGAAAAGGGATAAATAAGATTAACCTGTTAATTTTAACTCATCCTCATTTAGATCATTTAGAAGGATTATTACCAGTACTAAGAGAATTTAAAGTTGATATGGCCTTAGATAGTGGATTAATTTGTGATGTTTCAGAGTATAGAGAGTTTATCTCCATCATAAAAGAAAAGAATATACCCTATCATCAGGCTAAAGCCGGGGATAATTTTGTTTTTAGTAATAATTTAGAGATGCTTTTGCTTAACCCCATACATACTTCAAATTTATATAATGAATCTGATTTTAATAATGCTTCAATTGTGATAAAATTATTCTATAAAAATTCAAAATTTCTATTTACTGGAGACGTAGAAGAGACTGCTGAAAAAAGAATGTTAATCTGGCAAAACATTCTAAAAAGTGATGTCTTAAAAGTTGCCCATCATGGTAGTGCAACTTCAACTAATTTAGAATTTTTAGAAAAAGTTAATCCGCTTATTGCGGTTATTTCTGTAGGAAAAAACAATTTTGGCCATCCTTCAGAAAAAATTATAGAAAGATTAAAGGATAAAAATATAGCAGTGTATCGTACCGATCAAAATGGTACGGTGATTATAAGGACGAATGGACAAGAATATGGGGTAAAAACCTTGAAAGGAAATAATTAGAATTATTAAAAAAAATTATTTAAACTATGAAAATATGTTAAATCTTATAAAACAAGAGAGGGTATATCCAGTTTATCTATTTTTGGGCAAAGAAAATTATTTAAAAGAAAATATTTTAAAAAAACTTCTCGATAAATTAATTACTCCTACCTCTCGAGAATTAAACTATAAAGTATTTTATGGAGAAAAATTACCCCTAAATGAAATAATAAATGATTTACAAATATTACCTTTTATATCCAAATACAAATTAGTAGTAATAAAAGAAGCAGAAAAAATTAGTAAAGAAGATGAAGAAAAATTAATAAATTATTTTAACCATTATAATTTTAAAAACATTTTTTCAATATTAATCTTAATATATAAAGAGACTACCTCGAATAAAGAATTAATTAAAATAATCGAAAAAGTAGGAATAGTAATAAATTTAGATATCCAGGATAAATCGAAATTAAATAGGTGGATAGAAGCTAAATTTAAGCAAAGTAATAAAAAAATTAGTCCGGAAGCGTTATTTTATTTACAATCTTGGACTGGTTCTGATTTAAATCGCCTTTTTAATGAAATAGAAAAGATAGATATTTATACCAAAGACCAAAAGATAATAGAAAAAGAAGATATTATGATAACGATAGGTGGCTCGGAGTCGGTTAACCTATTCAAAGTTTTAGATTCTATAGGTAATAGAGAGATAGAAAACGCCATAGATGGTATGGTTAAGTTAGATCAAAGTAATCTTCATTATTTATCTATATTTACTATGATATACCGGCAAATAAAACTTATACTACAGATAAAATTATTACTGCTGAGTGGGTGTAATTTTAAAGAAATAGAGAAAGAATTAAAGCTACCTTCGTTTGTGGTTGAAAAAATAATAAAGCAATCAAAAAAATATACTTTTAAAGATATTTGTAAATCTTACCAATTATTAAATATTGCCGACTTAGAACTAAAAAATAGCCAAAAAGAACCTCAAATTATATTAGAAGAATTAGTGATGAATATTATAAATCAGGATAATTAGAAATATTATTCACTTTTAGTTTCTGTTTTTTCCGTAGTTTTTATTATTTCTTTAACTTTTGGTTTCTTCTCAGCTTTTGTTGTTTTTTCAATTTCAGTTTGCGGGGTAGATATTATTAAAACATTTAGCTTTTTTGCCAATCTCGACTTTTTACGAGAAGCAGTATTTTTTGGTAAAATACCTTTATTTACAGACTTATCTAAAAATAAAACAGAATCTTTAAAATATTTATTGGTTTCTTCTTTGTTTTTTTCTAATAAGGCAAGATTGAATTTTTTAATATTACTTTTTATTTTTGATTTATAGGAGATATTTCTCAAGTAACTTTTTTCAGAGGTTTTAACTCTTTTTATGGCTGATTTTATTTTGGGCATAAATATTTTCCTTTCTATAATGTTTATTTTATTGATTAAATTTTAACATTATTTTATTTTAAAATCAAGCATTATTTCGTATCGAATATCGCGTTAGGAAAATAAAAACCAAATTCGTATCGAGTATCGAGTATTGAGTATTGAGTATATAGTGAAGAAAGGAAGAGATAGAGTTCAGGAGTCAGGAGACAGAATAGAATAGTATTTCGTATATCGTATATAGTGAAGAAGACAGAAGACAGAATTCGTATCCCGTATCTCGTGAAGAAAATGGTAATATATAATATGTAGGGGCAGACCTTGTGTCTGCCCGTAATGAATAATGTGTTGTAGGGGTTTGATTTATCAAACCCGCAAAATATCGGGTCGGATAAATTCGACCCCTACATCAAAAAAAATACTTTATTTAAAATAGTTTTATTATTTATAAACTGTAATATCGTGCATAGAATGCATATGTTATTCGCTAAAAGCATAGTGTATTTACTCGATACTCGATACGAAAAAAGGGAAATTAATGGAAACCAAGCATAAAATTGCTAAATACGCTGGAATAGTAACTATTGCCACTATATTTTGTAGAATATTAGGTTTAGGTAGAGAAATAATAATTTCCAATAAATTTGGAGCGAGCATTGAAACCGATGCCTTTTTTATTGCTTTTATGATTCCTAATTTACTAAGAAGTTTTTTAGGAGAAGGTGCTTTAAATGCTGCCTTTATACCTATCTTTACTGAACATTTGACTAATAACGATAGAAAGAAAGCGGAATATTTTGCCAGTAATATTTTAAATATTTTAATTTCAATCTTAATAATAGTAATAATTTTGGGCATTTGGGGAGCTCCTTGGTTAATTAAATTATTTGCTATTGGTTTTAAAAATAACCCCTATAAATATGAATTAGCTATAAATTTAACCAGAGTAATGTTCCCTTACATAGGTTTCGTAGCAATTGCCGCTTTATTTATGGGGATATTAAATTCATATGATCACTTCCTGCTACCTGCTTTAGCACCGGCGATGTTAAATATTTCTATTATAATTTTTGCTTTTACCTTAAGCTTTAAATATGGAATTTTCAGCCTGGCTTTAGGAGTAATCTTCGGCGGAATTGGTCAGGCGTTAGTACAGATCCCGGTATTAATAAGAAAAAAAATAAAATATAATTTTGTTATCGATTTAAACGATCCAGGAGTAAAAAAATTATTAAAATTATTAATACCGGCTATGTTGGGCTTAGCTATCACTGAAATTAATGTAGTGGTAGATAGAACCATCGCCTCTAATTTAATTGATGGAAGCATTTCTGCTTTATATTATTCTAATAGGTTAGTCCAATTTCCGTTAGGGGTTTTCGGAGTAGCCATTTCTATTGCCATTTTCCCTACATTGGCTAAATATACTGCAAAAAATAATATTGTTGAATTTAAAAGATCATTATTATTTGGTTTAAAAATGTTAATATTTGTTACCGTTCCTTC
>PFIP01000053.1:2477-2984 GCA_002782675.1 Candidatus Infernicultor aquiphilus | reverse complement strand
AAAGACTTAATGAAATATGGCTTTGATTTATCAGAACAATTTCAGATACCGATACTTATGCGTACCACCACCAGAATATCTCATATGAGAGGGGTAGTTAATTTAGGTCCAGTCGTCCGAGGGAAAGAAAAAGGATTTTTCTCTAAAAATGTCAGCCAGTATGTGGTAGTACCTGCTTATGTAGTAAAATTGCGAAAAGAACTGATCGAAAAATTAGGTAAGATTAAAGAAATTGCCGATAATTCTCCCCTGAATAAAATAATAGATCAGGGAGGAAAGACACTCGGTATTATCACCAGTGGAGGGGCTTTTAATTATGTAATGGATGTGGTTAGCGAGAATGATTTAAAGGTAAATATTTTAAAGCTAACTTTTTCACATCCTTTCCCCGAAAAATTAGTTTTAGATTTTATAAACAGTGTGGATAAAATATTAGTAGTAGAAGAAGTAGAACCGGTAATGGAAAAAGAAGTCTTAGCCATCATAGGGAAACATAATATTAAGAAA
>PFIP01000053.1:1532-2465 GCA_002782675.1 Candidatus Infernicultor aquiphilus | reverse complement strand
AAATTAGATGATACTCTTCCCCGAATTTATGAATATAATCCCGATATTATATCGGTCGGGATGGCAAAAATAACCGATAAGATTTTAATAAAAAAAGAGAAATTTACTACTGAACTCCCTTTACCTTTGCGGCCTCCGGTTCTCTGCCCCGGCTGTCCCCATCGGGCAAGTTATTATGCCCTGAAGAGTGCCATAAAAAAACTAAAATTAAAAGAGGAAGAGATAATTTATTCCACCGATATAGGATGTTATGCCTTGGGTTTAGAACCTCCCTATAAGATGGCTGATTACTGTATATCTATGGGTTCAAGTTTAGGTATTGGTTGCGGTTTTGCTAAAGCAACTAATCAGAAGGTTATATCTTTTATCGGAGATTCTACCTTTTTCCATGCGGGAATGCCTGGTTTGGTCAATGCGGTTCACAATAAAGCTAAAATTTTATTAGTGGTTATGGATAATAGAATAACCGGAATGACCGGAGGACAGACTAACCCGGGAGTACCTCTAGATGGGATGGGGAATCCAGCCCCTGAGGTTTCTATAGAAGGAATTGCCAGAGGCATAGGAGTAAAATTGGTCAAAACTGTTGATCCCTTTGATTTAAAAAAGACAGAGGAGATGTTTAAAAAAGCCCTGCAATTTGAAGGTGTAGTAGTAGTTATTACCAAGCAGCCTTGTGCTAGGTTAACTGATACGAAAAATAGGAAGAAAGGAATTAATATTAAATATAGCATTAATCAGGAAAAGTGTATTAAATGTTTGATCTGTGTGAAGAATTTTACTTGTCCAGCTATTTTTACAGAAAAAGATGGTTCTGTTCATATCAACCCTTTATTATGTGATGGATGTGGGGTTTGTGTCCAGGTATGCCCAAAGAAAGCGATAGAGGTGAAAAAATGAAAAATACCTATAAAATTCATCTTATTGGAATAG
>PFIP01000053.1:0-1458 GCA_002782675.1 Candidatus Infernicultor aquiphilus | reverse complement strand
AGTGAAGTGCACGGCATGGCTCAGAGAGGGGGGACAGTAATAACTGAACTGAAAATTGGTGAGGTATACAGCCCCCTAATCGAAGAGACTGATGCAGATTTACTGCTTGCTTTTGAACCAACAGAGGCCTTAAGATCACTGAATAAGCTTAGTGAGAAAACTTTTGTGATAGTAAATAGTGCTCCAATTGTTCCCTTTACAGTTTCTTTAGGCATCTCTGAATATCCTGAGCTATCTACCGTCTTTGAAGAACTAAAAGGTAAAATAAAGAATTTAGTGGTAATTGATGCTCAAAAAGTGGCTAAAGAAGCGGGGAATATCATTTCAGAAAATATGGTTCTACTGGGAGCGGCAATCGCAGCTCCTAATTTTCCAGTGGATAAAGAATTAATTATTCAATCTATGAAAGAAAATTTACCCCCCGAGACTATTAAAACAAATTTAAAAGCCTTTGAAATGGGCTTTACAGAGGTAAAAAATTAAATAAATATAACTTAGTTGTTAATAGAGGTTTATTGCGGATTCAATTATGCTGAATATTAGGTAAGGGAGAAAAAGGTGATAAAAAGTTTCAAAGAATTATTTGCTAATTTAAAAACTAAGGGAAGAGAAAAAATTATTGTCGTTGGGGGAGAAGACCTTGAAACTTTAAAGGCTCTAAAAGATAGTTATGATTATGGCTTGGGAGAAGGGATTTTAGTAGGGGAAAAAAATGAAATAGAAATTGCTCTTTCTCTATTAGGAGAAAGCAATTTTGTAAAAGAAATTATTGAGGCAAGAGATGATCAAGAAAAGATACGAAAGGCAATAGAGAAAGTAAAAGAAGGAGGGATACTTCTTAAAGGTAAAATTAAAACTGCTATTCTTCTAAAGGCGGTTTTAAATAAGGAGTGGGGTTTAAGGACTGATAAAATTATTAGTGATGTTTTCATCTTTGAAGATAGAAGAGAACAGAATCCTAAGTTGGTACTAATGAGTGATGGCGGGGTAAATCTCAAACCGGATATAAACACCTTGGTGGCAATTATAAATAATGCAGTGGAAGTGGCGCATAAACTGGGAATAGAGAACCCTAAAGTTGCTCTCTTGGCCGCTGTAGAGACCATAAATCCTGATATGGAAGAAACTATTAAGGCTGGGGTGATTTCCAAGATGAATGGAAGAAAACAGATTACCGGTTGTATTATTGATGGACCACTGGCTTTGGATAATGCTATTTCTGAATATGCTGCTCAGAAAAAAGGCATAACTTCAGCGGTAGCAGGGAAGGCTGATATTCTGATTGTCCCGGATATTGCCGCTGGAAATATTTTTGGTAAGGCACTTATCTATTATGCCAATTATCAGGTAGGTCATTTATTAGTAGGCACAAAAGCTCCGGTAATAATAACATCTCGAGCAGACAAAAGTGAGGTAAAATTAAATTGCATCGCCCTCTCTATCTTATGTAGTAAGTAA
>PFIP01000091.1 GCA_002782675.1 Candidatus Infernicultor aquiphilus | reverse complement strand
CGCTTAAGGTCTTATATCGAATTATCGGGTGATTTTTTCGTTATTATTAAAATTATGGAAGAGCAGGTTCAGATTAAGGACCAACAGGAATTCATTGCTTATCGTAGCCAGCTTCAATTCGATTATCAATTTTTTCGAGAATTATTTTTTGAAGAAAAAGAGGAATGGCAGAAAAAGAGTTTTAGAAAGGGGAAGCCATTCATCGTGCCTTTCAACCGGAATATCTTGGTTTTAAAATAGACATTGAAGATATTTTTGATAAAAACTTTGGTAAGTATAAAGCAGAGCATATGCAGGCCATTGCTAAAAAATATGGCGTTACCTTAGAAGAGATTTATTTTATTGATGACCAGTTAAGCTACCTTATAGGTACTGACGTCCTGGGGGTTCACGTTTTTTTGGCCGGATGGGGTTATTGCACCGAAAGCCAGAAAGAGGAAGCAAAAAAGGGAAAAATCACCGTTATTGAGAAGGAAAAGGATTTTTATCCGGTGTTAAAGGAAGCTTTGAGTTAGTACAATAGGAGAAAATAGGATTAAATCTTTATTGTTGACAAAATAGTTTAATTTATTCTGGTGGTATAATTAATTGACAAGAATATTAAGGGGGGGTAATATTATAAAAATAACGTAGAGTGGATAGCGTATAGTAACTAGTGATGAGTAATTTGTAATTAGTGATAAGTTTCAGGAGGTCACAGTTTACTTGTTACATATCACATATTATATTACACAGCCTAAGTAACTAATTAATTGGTAAATTGGCGAATAAGGTTAATTGGTGAATTGTACAATTGGTAAATTGAATTATAAGAGGGGGAAATTATGGAAAAAGAAAGATTTTTAAATTTTGAAGGCTTAACCTTCGACGATATTTTGCTGGTTCCTGATAAATCAGCCATCCTTCCTCGGGAAGTAGAAATTTCTACAGTTTTTAGCAAAAATATTAAAATAAACATTCCTTTGGTTAGTGCAGCTATGGATACAGTTACTGAATCAAGATTGGCAGTTGCCATTGCCCGAGAGGGGGGAATTGGTATTATTCATAAAAATATGTCGATACAACAACAAGCAGAAGAAGTAGATAAAGTAAAGAGGTCAGAGAGCGGAGTGATTGTTGACCCAATTTCCCTTCCGCTTGAGAATAAGGTTGGAGATGCAATCGAACTTATGACTAAATATCATATTTCTGGGATTCCAATTGTAAATAAAGAAAAAAAATTAGTCGGAATATTAACCAACCGAGATATCAGGTTTTTGGAAGATAAAAATTTAAGAATAAGTAGTATAATGACCAAAGAAAATTTAATTACTGCTCCTGTTGGTACTACTCTGGAGGAAGCTAAAAGGATATTACATAAAAATAGAATTGAAAAATTACCCATAGTAAATGAAGCTTTTATTTTAAAAGGGCTTATTACCATAAAAGATATTGAAAAAGTAGAAAAATATCCTAACTCTTGTAAAGATGCAAAAGGAAGGCTTAGAGTGGGTGCTGCAGTGGGCATATCTCGAAATGTGTTGGAGAGGGTTGATGCTTTAATTAATGCAAAAGTAGATGTTATAGTAGTTGATACTGCTCACGGACATTCTAGTAGGGTTATTGAAGTTATAAAAGAGATAAAACGAACTTTTAATATAGAATTGGTGGGTGGCAATGTAGCAACTTTCGAAGGAGCAGAAAGTCTTATAAAAGCAGGGGTTGATGCTATAAAAGTTGGCATTGGACCAGGTTCTATCTGTACTACAAGAGTAGTTACCGGTGTAGGAGTGCCTCAAGTTTCAGCAATTCAAGAATGTAAAAGGGCAGCTATGAAATACCATATTCCTCTTATTGCAGATGGTGGAATTAAATACTCTGGTGATATAACTAAGGCATTAGCGGTAGGTGCTGATTCAGTAATGATTGGAAGTCTGTTTGCTGGGACAGAAGAGAGTCCAGGAGAGGTAGTGCTTTATAAAGGGAGAAGTTATAAAGAATATAGAGGAATGGGCTCAATTGAAGCAATGAAGAAGGGGAGTAAAGATAGATATTTTCAAGAAGAGGCCGAGGAAAATAAATTAGTTCCAGAAGGAATCGAAGGAAGAGTTTCTTATAGGGGTGCGCTTTCTGCCTGTATATTTCAATTGTTGGGAGGAGTGCGTTCAGGAATGGGTTATTGTGGAGTAAAAAATATTGAAGAATTACAGGAAAAAACAAAATTTATCCAGATCACCCCAGCTGGTTTAAAAGAGAGTCATCCTCACGACGTAATTATTACTAAAGAAGCTCCCAATTATGGGATAGAGCGAGATTAGAGTGGTGAAAAAATTTGGCTCAAAAAGAAATTAAACCTATCAAAATAAAACAAATACACCAGAAGGCAACAGTATTTGATAGACAATGAAAAAAAATTGTAAAGAGAGGTTAATTTATGAAATTTATCAGATTTTTGATCAATGGTAAAGAAAAAAACGGGATAGTTATAGAAGAAGACCGTATGGTTAGAGAAATAAAAGGAGATTTTTTGGATAAATATGAAATTTTAGAAAATCAATATTCTCTTTTGGAGATTAAATATTTACCTCCTTGTTTGCCTTCTAAAATAATAGCCTTGGGATTGAATTATTTTGACCATGCAGAAGAACTTAAATTGAAGATTCCTGAGAAACCTTTGATATTTTTAAAACCTTCTAGTGCAGTAATCGGGCATAAAGAGAATATTATTTATCCAAAAATGACTGAACGTTTAGATTACGAAGCAGAGTTAGGAGTAATTATAAAAAATAAAGTTAAAAATATTAAACCAAAAGAGGTTTACGAAAATGTATTAGGTTACACCTGTTTTAATGATGTAACGGCTAGAGATTTACAAAAAAAGGATGGACAATGGACTAGATCTAAATCATTTGATACATTTGCTCCTCTTGGTCCTTATCTAGTTACTGATTTGGAACCTAATAATTTAGAAATAAAACTTCGGCAGAATGGTAAAGTAAAGCAACATTCC
>PFIP01000153.1 GCA_002782675.1 Candidatus Infernicultor aquiphilus | reverse complement strand
TGAGGAGTTGATTTCATGGATAAAGTAAATTTACAAAAATTAGAAGCCTTGCGCAATCAGTATGTAGTAAATGTAGTTAATGAGGCTATAAGACTTTGTAAGCCTGCCAAAGTAATAGTGGTAACTGATTTAAAAAAAGACGTTGACTATATCCGAAATTTGGCAATTTTAAACGGTGAAGAAAAGAAATTAAAGATGGAGGGCCACACTATTCACTTTGATGGTTATTATGATCAGGGTAGGGATAAAGCCCATACTAGGTATCTTGTATCTAAGGATATTGACTGGGGGATAGAAGTAGAATATACCGAAAAAGAAAAAGGACTTAAAGAAATATATTCTTTCTTTGATGGAAGTATGGAAGGGAAGGAGATGTTAGTAAGGTTCTTTTCATTAGGGCCTGCTAATTCCATTTTTTCCCTTAAAGCACTACAAATTACTGATTCGGCCTATGTCGCTCACAGTGAAGATCTGCTCTACCGACCAGGATATGAAGAGTTTAAAAGACTTAATGGTTCTAATGAATTTTTCTATTTCCTTCATTCCGCCGGGAGATTAGAAAATGGGGTTTGTGTAGATGTGGAGAAGAGAAGAATGTATATTGACCTTGAAGAAAATAGGGTGTATTCGATAAATAATCAGTATGCCGGTAATTCTTTAGGATTAAAGAAGTTAGCTTTTAGATTGGCCATTAATAAAGCTCAAAACGAAGGATGGTTAGCTGAGCATATGTTTATTATGGGAGTTCATGGACCACAAGATCGGGTTACTTATTTTACTGGTGCCTTTCCCAGTGCTTGCGGAAAAACCAGCACTGCAATGATTCCTGGTCAGACCATAATCGGAGATGATATAGCTTACCTTAAAAAAATTAATGGTAAGGTAAGGGCGGCAAATGTTGAATCTGGTATATTTGGTATTATTCAGGATGTAAATGCAGTGGATGACCCACTAATTTATCAGGCTTTAAATACTCCCAGAGAACTTATTTTTTCTAATGTATTAATTAATGATGGTGTCCCTTATTGGCTGGGTATGGGAAAAGATATACCAGATAAGGGCACTAATCATTCAGGAGAATGGTTCAAAGGCAAAAAGGATAAAGCCGGAAAAGAAATCGACTGTGCCCATAAAAATGCAAGATTTACCATAAGATTAAAGGCCTTAAATAATCTTGATCCTAAAGCCGATGACCCGGCTGGTGTTCCAATAAGAGCTATTATTTATGGAGGAAGAGATTCTGATACCACGGTTCCCATAGCAGAAGCACTTACCTGGGGACACGGTGTATTTTTGGGAGCCATTGTAGAATCCGAAACCACTTCTGCAATTATAGGAGCGCAAGGGGTAAGGGAACATAATCCTATGGCTAATCTTGATTTTATTTCGGTGCCTTTTAAAACTTATATTAAAAATCATTTGAAATTTATTGATGGCCTTAAAGAGATTCCCAAGATTTATGCCACTAATTATTTTTTGAAAGGTGAAAATGATAAATATTTAAACAGCAAATTAGATAAAAAAGTGTGGATTCTCTGGGCTGAGGGGAGAGTCAATAATGAATATGAAGCCATTGAAACTCCTATTGGAAAAATACCAAAATATGAAGATTTAAAAGCGTTATTTAAAGGTGAGTTTGAAAAAGATTATAGTAAGGAAGAATATGAACAACAATTTTCTTTAAGAGTTAAAAAGTATTTAGAAAAGATGGAGAGGATGAGCAGAATCTTTGAAAATATTAATATGCCGGTCACCTTTACCCAAGAGCTAAAAGCACAAATCGAAAGATTAAAAGAAGCCAGGGCAAAATTCGGAGAGGACATAATTTCTCCTTTTGAGTTTTTAGACCAATAAAATTAATTAATCATAGACTTAGATATTTAAAAACAACCACAGAAAAACAAATCTAATAAAATGGGGTCGGAGGAATCCGACCCTCCTGCAAGAACAAACTACTCATATTCACTTTTATCTTCATATCACATTACTTCTAATCATTTCGAAAAATATTCAAAAGAATTTTAAAATATTTTTTAAAAAAGATGGATTTTTTAAATTTATGTGGTATATTAAAAGTAGTTAATTGGGTCACCCAGTAACCCAATAGTTTAAAAAAGAGGTAAATATGGAATTTAAAGAAATTGCTCCGGTCCGTTTATACGAAAGTGTAATAGAACAAATTATGGATTTAATTAAAAATAACGAATTAAAACCAGGAGACAAACTTCCTCCTGAGAGAGAACTGGCTGAAAAGTTATCTATAAGCAGAAATTCTTTACGGGAAGCCTTTCGAGTTTTAGAATCAAGAGGCTTAATTAAGAGTAAGCCGGGGGGAGGAAGGTTTATTCGAGAGATAAGGGAAAACGATCATAATAATACAGAAAATATTATCTTAAGTTTGGAAAAATCTTCTATCTTAGAACTTTTAGAAGCAAGAGAGATATTTGAGGTAAAAATTGCTGAAATTGCTGCCCAAAGAGCCACTCCCGAAGATATAGAAATAATTGAAGAAGCTCTAAATAAAATGAACCAGAAAGAAGAACTAAAAGATGATAAAAAAACGGAATCAGATACTGAATTTCATTTGGCAATTTCCGGGGCATCTCATAATTTTGTCTTTGTTAATATAATGAAATTACACCTGGATCTATTAAAAGAGACTCGAGAAAAGACCTGGCAAATACCAGGAAGACGGGAAAAACAATATCAAGAACACCGGGCCATATTCCGAGCAATTAAAGAACATAATAGCAAAAAAGCTGGAGAAGCTATACTAAAACATTTGAGGAGCATAAGAAAAATTGTAGTTGAAATATAAGTAGAGAAATTTGTCATTACGAGGAACGAAGTGAGCCTGCCCCTGTGAAAGCAGGGGAAGTAATCTCAAATGAGATTGCCACGCTCCGATAAATCGAAGCTCGCAATGACGGATTCTAATATATGGGGGAAGAATAGAAAAATAGCTCAAGGATTAAAAAAATGCAAGCGGAGTAATTAAAGGATGAAATTTATTAATAAAAGTTAGGAGATTTTATAATGAAGGAAATAAGAGTTCTATCCCCAGTGGGGATGTTAGGATATGGTTTCCCAGCAGAATCTTTTCAAAAGGGCCTAGAAAAGAAACCTCATGTTATCGCTGCCGATGCCGGTTCTACTGATGCCGGTCCCCATAAATTGGGGGCGGGAGTGGGTATTGTAAGTAAAGAAGCAACCAAAAAAGACCTTACTTTAATGTTGACAGCCGGTTACGAACATAAAATTCCGGTTATTATCGGTTCTGCAGGAGGTTCCGGTGCTGAGGTTCATCTTAACTGGACCTTGAAAATAGTAAAAGAAATTGCCAAAGAAAAAAACCTACACTTTAAGATGGCTTTGATTCACGCCGAAGTTGAAAAAGCTTATCTTAAAAAGAAGTTAGCCCAAGGGAAGATAAAACCTTTAGGCCCTGTTCCTGAATTAACTGCTAAAGACATAGAAGAAGCTACTCGAATTGTGGCGGTAATGGGGGTGCATTCTCATATAAAAGCCCTGGAGATGGGGGCAGAGGTTATTATCGCCGGTCGTTCCAATGACCCGGCTATGTTTGCCGCCTTACCCATCAAAGAGGGTTATGACCCTGGTCTGGCTTTACATCTGGGGAAAATTTTAGAATGTGGGGCTATGGCCTCCACCCCCGGGACTACCTCTGATTGTATGATGGGATATTTAAGAGAGGATTATTTTATTGTAGAGCCAACTAATCCCTTGCGAAAATGTATTCCCAGTACAGTAGCCGCTCACACTCTGTATGAAAAGTCGAGCCCTCTACATATTATTGGTCCGGAAGGAGTAGTTGATGTTACCGGATGTAAATTTGAACAATATAGCGAAAGGGCAGTAAAAGTATCGGGCTCTAAACTAAAGAAGAGTAAAACTATTAATATAAAATTAGAAGGGGCAAGTAAAGTAGCTTACCGGACTATATGTATTGCCGGTGTAAGAGATCCTATTATGATTAAACAGATTGATGAGTGTGAAAGGCATGTCCGTAAAACCGTGCTGGCTTATTTTAATGATATTTCTCCCGAAGATTACCGCTTAATCTTTCATATTTATGGAAAGAATGGAGTTATGGGAGAGTTGGAACCCCAAAAAGAGATTACTTCTCATGAACTCTGCTTGATTTTGGAGGTGGTAGCCAAAGACCAGGAATTGGCTAATACTATTTGTGCTTTTGCCCGTTCTACTTTAATGCACTATTCTTATCAGGGGCGCATTGCTACTGCCGGGAATTTAGCTTTTCCTTATGCTCCTTCTGATATACCTACTGGAGCGGTTTATAAATTTAATATCCATCACTTGGTAGAAGTTGATGACCCCGATGAACTTTTTTCTATAGAAATGGTGGAAGTTTGAGCTAATAAGGAGTTTGAAAAGGAGAATATATAAATGACTAAAGAAGTCTCTATTGTTGATTTAGTAAAAGTAATTAGAAGTAAAAATGCCGGTCCTTTTGAATTGACCTTCGATATAATTTTTAAAGATAAACTCACTTACGAAAAAGTTAAGAAAAGCAAAGTAATTACTAAAGAACTTATTGCCAAACTCTACCATATTCCTATTGAAAAAGTTCTTTATTTTGTGGAATTTGACCCGGCTAATGCTATAAAAGCTACCATTGTAAGGCCGGTTGATTCAGGAAGTATTGGAGAGACTGATGTTTATGGTGCTCAGCAACATGCCCCACTTTTAGGTATTAAAATTCCCTATGAGGAATAAGGAGGAGAAATGAAAGAAGATTTATTAAAATTTATTCCAGAATTTAATTTAATCAAAGATACAGATTTAAAGGAAAAAGTTTTAAAAGTTTGGGATATTGCTCTTAAAGCTGGAAATTGGGAAGCAAAAGATCTTCAAAGAATGCCCTTTACCTTATTAATTGACCCCTGTCCTTGTAGTATGATTGAACATGTTAGGGGAGTAGTAAATGTTTCTGTGAATGCTGCCAAAGCTCTTAAAGGTGTCTATGAAGACAAAGTAAAAATAAATGAAGATTATCTTATTGCCGGAGCCTTACTTCACGATATTGGAAAATTAGTAGAATATAAAGAGGAGAATGGAAGGTTTATTCAGAGTAATGGGGGGAAATTGGTACGTCACCCCATATCAGGGGTGGGTCTTTGTTATGGTCAGGGCATTCCCGAAGAAGTAATGCATATTATTGCCTCTCATTCCTGGGAGGGGGATCATTCCAGGCGAACTCCGGAAGCCATTATTGTTCACCATGCTGATTTTACCAACTTCGAACAGTTTAAATAGACACAGATTACACAGATTAATCAGTGTAATCATTTTAAGGAGGATAGATATGGGTAAGACTTTTGCAGAGAAAATGTTAGCTCTTAAATCGGGCAAAGAAAGTGTAGTTGCCGGAGAAATTGTGACCGTTTCTCCAGATATAGTGATGTCTCACGATAATAGCGCCGCGATAGCTAAAAAATTCAAACAAATTGGGATTAATAAAGTAAAATATCCCGAGAAGATAGTGATTCCCCTGGATCATTGTGTTCCAGCGGCAACAGAAAAATATGCTACTAATCATAAAGAAATAAGAGAATTTGTCCAGGAACAAAAGATTAAGAATTTTTATGATATTAACACCGGAGTTTGTCATCAGGTTTTACCAGAAAAAGGACATATCCTTCCTGGGACTCTTGTTTTAGGTGCAGATTCTCATACTACAACTTATG
>PFIP01000123.1 GCA_002782675.1 Candidatus Infernicultor aquiphilus | reverse complement strand
ATTCCTACTACTACCCAATTTATCATATCTAATTCTGCACTCATCTCAGTTAATATTCCACCAACCTTTTTCTCATTTATTAATATATCATTAGGCCATTTTATCTGAGCCTTAATCTGAGCGCATCTCTCCATAGCCTTCACTATTACCACTGCGGTCATCAAAGTTATTCGAGGGATATAAGAAGGAGAAAGTTGAGGATATAATATTATGGAAAGCCAGATGCCTCCTAGGGGTGAAAACCATCTTCGTCCTAACCTCCCCTTCCCGGCACTCTGTCTTTCGGCAATAATTATAGTACCTTCGTTTATTCCCTCTACTCTAGGTGAGGCTTTCACTTTTGCGATTATATTAGTAGATTCTAATTCGGGAAAATAAAAGATTTTTTGGCCAATATAAACCGTGGATAAGCCATTTTTAATTTCTTGAGGAAGTAATAAGTCAGAAACATACTCCTGTTCTTTTAAATATTTTAATATCTCCTTGGTCATTTTCTTATAATCCCTTAAAACCGTGATAAAGAACCATCCCCGGTCAGGTTAAACGAGAGGCTAATAACTCACTGTCTTTATCTATCTCTTTAATTTGCTTAAAATCAATTACGAAAGAACCCTTGCTCTCTAATAAGGCCATTAAATTCTTTAAAGTCTTATCATTGCCTATTAAACTGGGAATGATAAAGGCAATAGTCTTTTTCTTTTCTAATCCTACACACTTTTTGATATAATCGACTAATTCAGAAGGCAACTCCCCTTTAAAAAAACTTATTACCAAGCAACCTATAAAAACAAGGTCATAAGGTAAAAGGTTACCAGCCATCATTCCTCTTTCTGCTTTAATTACTTTTAATTCATTTCCTTTTTTTTCGATAACAGAAAATAATTTTTTTACAAACAATTCTAATTTTTTGCTTTTTCCACTATAAATCAAGGCTGCTCTCAAAATACTCCTCCTAATCAAAAACTATTTTTTCTACCCCTTGTAATTTATCTAATATCTTATTGGTTATCAATTTTAAATGCTCAGGACTTTTAACAAAATCTAAGTCATCAGCTGGCACATTTAAGATAGGACAAATATTAAAATTCTCTATCCACTCCTCATATAAAATATTTAACTGATTCAAATATTCCTCAGAAATCGTTTTCTCATAATCTCTTCCCCGTAGAGCAATTCTTTTCAGAAGGGTAGGAACTGAGGCCTGGAGATAGACGACTAAATCAGGAGGGGAAAGAAACTGAGTCATTATATTAAATAGTTCTCGATAATTATCATAATCACGATCTTCCATAAATCCCTGCAGATTTAAATTTTTTGCAAATATATCCACATCCTCATAAATACTTCTATCCTGGACTACAGAGGTAGGACTTTTTAATATCTCTTGATGATGATTAAATCTCTTAGACAGAAAAAATACTTGGAGATGAAAACTCCACTTCTTCATATCTTTATAGAAATCTTCCAAATAAGGATTATTTTCCACCACTTCATAATATGGTTTCCAACCCAATCTTTTACTTAATAAGTCAGTTAAACTTGATTTACCGCAACCAATATTTCCTGATACGATAATAAATTTTTTCATTTTAAATCATCCTCTTTATAGATTTGACTAATAATGTATTCAAGGTCTTTCTTTTTACTAACAAAATCAAGATCATTGGTATCAATTTTAATCAAAGTCGATTTTTTATAATTATCGGGATAAGAAAAAAATTCTTGATAAGCTAAATTCAATCTTCTCATATACTCATAAGAAATTTTCCTTTCAAAAGGACGATCCCTTAAAGTTATTCTCTTCATCAGAGTCTCGGTGCTTGCCTGCAGGTAAATAATTAAATCGGGACTGGGAATATCTTTCACCATAATTTCATAGAGACGTTCATACATAGACAGTTCATTCCCGGAAAGATTAAGATGAGCAAATAATCTATCCTTAGCAAATAAATAGTCAGAAAAGATTAGCTGATTAAATAAATCTTGCTGGACTAATTCTAATTGCTGCTTGTAACGGTTCAACAAAAAAAATATTTGAGTTTGAAAGGCATATCTTTCTATATCATTATAAAATTTAGATAAAAAGGGGTTTTCTTCTACTATTTCTAAATTAGATTTAGCATTAAATTTTTTACTTAACAATAAAACTAAACTAGTTTTCCCTACCCCTATGGCTCCTTCCACTACAATAAATCTACTCTTAAGTTTTATCATCTATCCTACTCCTTTATCCTACTCCTTTATCTTTGGAAATTAAGTTGATTATTTTTTCGGAGGTAATTCCATTCATAAGTGGAATATTTATTTTCTAATAGTACCTTGGAAATTTTTTCTTCCGATTCAGTTAATTTACTCTCTACCAATCTTACTCCAAATTCTTCTTCAAAACCGTGAGGAAGAATATTAGATAATTCTGAAAAATCTATTTTTTTCTTTAAAATCTCTTCTAAACTGGTTGCTTTAAATTTTGATTTAAGTTTTTCTATTATTTGAACCGAGGGAAAGTTAAAAACCGAGAATAATTTATCTTTTTCTAATTTTATCAATAAAGAGCCATGTTGTAAAACTACTCCGCCTTTTCTCACTTGAGCTGAACCAACCATCTTTTTGCCCTCAACCTGTACTTCATATTGGGAGGGAACGGAAAAACAGATCGACTTAAAATCTAAATGATGAATTCTGGCCTTATCTGATCTACCCAAAAGATGGTTCTCTAATTTACCTCTAAGCGGAACTAATTCTGCTTTTATTCCTAAATAAGAAAGGCCTCTAATTATTCCCCCGCTAATCTTCTTATAAGTCTCTAAGATAGAGTCATTAACCAAAGGATCATTTTCTTTAATTATAAAACTATAAGTCAATTCTTGATCGTGTAAAACCGCTTTCCCTCCAGTTGGTCGACGAACCATATCAATACCTAGATCCTGACAAACCTTTATATTTATCTCTTTCTTTAGATCCTGAAAATAACCTAAGGATACCGCTGGTGGAGACCATTGATAAAATCTGATAGTGGGAGGAACCAAACCCTCTC
>PFIP01000028.1 GCA_002782675.1 Candidatus Infernicultor aquiphilus | reverse complement strand
ATATAAGAAAACAATAAAATATAAAGGCAATTCGGAATATTGACATCCAAGGAAATGGAAGAACTTATCGGAATGTGTAACCGGGTTGTTGTAATG
Source organism: Candidatus Infernicultor aquiphilus (assembly GCA_002782675.1). Classification (GTDB taxonomy): domain Bacteria; phylum Atribacterota; class Phoenicimicrobiia; order Phoenicimicrobiales; family Phoenicimicrobiaceae; genus Infernicultor; species Infernicultor aquiphilus. The sequence goes on along the minus strand of PFIP01000028.1, from coordinate 3,412 downwards.
CAAGACAGATTTTCTTAAATTCCAAAACCTGGTGAATATTTTACGGCAGGTTTCTTATGCCGGGATAATAGCGCTTGGTATGACATTTGTAATTATTGTTTTTGTCATGGCAGGTGTGACAAAAGACAACCAGGGATTTCTAAGTGCGGAAAAACTTTCACTGATTAAAAAAGATTCTTTCTTTATTCTTATGAGCAGGGCAGCAGTCGTGGATTTTGACGCATTATGCGGCCTGACCCCGCTGCGTATGCAGATTGCAATGAGAGAAACAGTCAAAAACTTGGTAAGCAAAAAAATTCTTGGTCTGGAATAGTCTTTTAGATCTAAAGTAGGACAGGCGTCTCGCCTGTCTATTGGAGGGATACAATGAAAAAACTGTATGGAGGAATAATCGGGGCAGGCAAAAACTCGTTTATCGGGTTAGTTCACAGAGCTTCTGCCACTCTTAACGGAGAAGCAGAAATTATAGCTGGTGTTTTTTCAAGCGATTCTGCAAGATCTGCAGAGCGTGGAGCAGAACTAGGAATTGAAAAAAGCAGAATATACAGTAATTACATGGAGATGATAGAAAAAGAAAACAGTCTTCCTAAAAGGGCAAGAATTGATTTTGTGATCATAGCAACTCCAAATGCTTCACACAGTAACATGACAAAAGCATTTCTTGAGGGAGGATTTCATGTTGTCTCGGACAAACCCATGGCAGTTTCTCTTTCTGAAGCGCTTGAAATAAAAAAAATAGCGGAAAAAACAGGAATGATATTTGCGCTGACACATGGTTATACCGGCTATCCAATGGTTAAACAGGCAAGAGACCTGGTCAGGTCCGGCAGTATTGGAAGGATAATCAGCATTTTGGTTGGATACACTCAGGGATGGCTTTCTCCACTTATAAATGATCCGGAAATATTCAGGACTTGGCATCTTGATCCTGCTGTTTCAGGTCCGTCCTGTACCATGATAGATATCGGAATTCATGCACTGAATCTTGCCCAGACCATAACCGGTTTAAAACCTGAAAAAGTCTGTGCAGACCTTAACACAGCCATCCCCGGAAACCAGCTTGATGATAACGGCAGTGTTCTGATAAAATTCAGTGGCATGGCAAACGGTCTTCTTCACGCCTCGCAGGTTTCAACCGGGGAAGGAAACGCTCTGCGGATAAGGATATACGGAGATAAGGCAGGCCTTGCCTGGGACCAAGAATTCCCCGAAGTTCTTGAAATGATGAACCTTGACGGTACAAGCACCATATTTAAAAAAGGGATTCCAGCCTTGTGCATAGAAGCCCGAAAAGCATCGAAACTTCCTCCCGGTCATCCAGAAGGTCTAATCGGCGCGTTTTCAAATATATACTCTGCCGCTTTTAGAGCCATGAACTGCGTTAAAAACAACCAGCCTCCCTGTTCCGGAGGAATAAGCGGATGGGATTTTCCCGGTATGGACGAAGGGATAACCGGGATTGCTTTTGTAGAGGCAATTCTAAAAAGTAGCAAGTCATCGGAAAAATGGACAGAAGTTATTTTATAAAATCTTTTTGACCTGAAAAAAGGGGCTGCTATGTAGCAGCCCCTTTTTTTGTTTAATCACAGAAATAATAAGCAATTGATATAAAGTTTTATGCTAATCAGTTTACTTCATCCGGATTATAGTAGTCAGCTACGTTCTCAGCGGTTATAAGTTCTGCTGAAAGAATAATTCTTAAGGGAAGCTTTTTCTGATAGAAACCTTCAAAGGTTTGCTTGTTATAACCGAGAATAGCAAGCCCGATAGCTGTTGCTATACAGTCCGGCGGGTAAGTGACATTTGCTCTTACCAGCTTGTCGCCATCCATTATCTTCTGGAGCATTTCTTTTGATGCGCCGCCGCCGAGGAATATTTTGATATCGCTTTTTCCTGGTTCCATTCGCCTGGCTGTGAATCAAGTATTTCAATTCCCGGATATTTGGCTGCAGTTGCCTTGATTGTGTCAATTCTAGTTGTATTGATCGGGCATGGAATACCTTCGATAATAACCATTTTGCCCTTGTACCCCAGTTCTTTTGCAATCCATTCAGTTCCTTCACGGGTATAACCTTCATCATCATTTGAAATATAAACATCATAAACAGGTTTTGTGGTACCCCGGTCAAGAACTACCGTGTATATTCCTTTCTTATAAGCCTGCTCTATAACAGAAGTCACTGAAGCATCGAATGGAAATACAACAATCGCATCGATTTCTTTAGTCATTAAGTCTTCAATATCGGCTGCTTGTTTGGTAACATTATCAGCGGTTAAAACAAGAAACTCGAGTTTGGGACTTTTTGCCTTCCAGTCTGCAACCGCTTTCTGTACCCACCAGTTGACTCTACCCATATAGCCGTGAGTAGCAGTCGGAAGAGAAATACCAATTTTTCCAGTGTAATCAGCTTTTTCTGCTGATATACTCATTGAAGCAAAACAAAAAATCAACCCCATAACTAACAAAACCACTAATACTTTTTTCATTTTTTTCTCCTTTTCTTTCATATTATTTTTGACAGTACCTTATATTTGAATTTTAAGGAAATTTTGTTAAATATTTCACCTCCATTTTTCTTCAGTATTTTATTAACCCGAAGGGCAAGATACTACCTGTCTGCGTGCTAACCTGTCTGCGTGCGCCTGCCTGTGCCGGCACGGCAGACAGGTACACGCACAGGCAGGCGCACACAGGCAGAGAAGCCCAAGTTTTTTAACGAAAGTCAATTCTGGAGATTTTATAAAATAGTAAAATAGAGTATAATAAAAAAAATATATTTGAGATTAAAAGAGGAATAATAAAATATAATGCCTAAAACCATAAATTCAGTGTGTCCTAAGGATTGTTTTGGTTCCTGTTCGTTAGAGGTTGAGGTAGAAAAAGGGAAGGTAATAAAAGTTAGAGGGAATCGCAATAGCCCGGTAAGTCAGGGCAGGATATGTAGTAAAGGGAAAAATTATCCAAATCTAGTCTATGGCCCGGAAAGACTGTTATATCCATTGCAGAGAATTGGCGAGCGAGGCAAAAGTGAATTTAAAAGAATTAGCTGGGAGCAAGCTTTAAATATAATTTATGAAAAGCTTCGAGGCTTAAGAGAACGGTATGGACCAGAGTCAGTTTTGTATTATGTCAGATTTGCTAATTTGGGAGTAATGAAAAATTGCGCTTACAGCTTCTGGTATCAGTTTGGCGGTTTTACTTCTACTTATGGAGGTTTGTGTGATTCTGCGGCCCAAGAAGCGATCAATTTAACTTATGGAAAAGTAAAACATAATAAGATTTCTGATTTAGAAAACTCAAAATTGATAATATTATGGGGCACAAATCCGGCCTATACTAATATTCATCTGATGCATTATTTAAATAAGGCTTTAGACCAGGGAGCAAAATTAATCAGTATTGATATAAGAG
>PFIP01000068.1 GCA_002782675.1 Candidatus Infernicultor aquiphilus | reverse complement strand
ATAGTTAGTTATAGTTGGTACTTTAATGATGGGACTCCAGATGAAATAGGTAATATTATACCAATAACTACGCACACTTATAGTGGTAAAGGAACTTATCTCGTCCAACTAACTGTAACAGATTCAGCAGGAAATGTTGATTATGAATTTGTTTCGGTCGTGGTAACTGAACCGTCATAATTAACTTGATAAGCATAAATAAAAAATAGGCGAGTTATATTAAAAAGTAGCTCGCCTATTTTTATTCTATTTGACTGGCGAGACGCCTGTCCTGGAAAGTGGGAATCCACTGAAATGTCATTGCGAGGAGCAACGTGACGAAGCAATCTCATCAAATTACGAGATTGCCACGCTCCCTGCGGTCGCTCGCAATGACAAAAATGAATAAGGTCGATTGCAATGACTTTATTTTTTCTTTCTTTATTTTCCTGCTTTTGTTATAATATTAAAAATTACAAAATAAAAATCAAATTCCCCCTCATCATGACCCTCTCTCCCTCCGAGGGGCTGATATTTGGACACACTTGACACATAGTTCAAAATAAAATATAATATAGAGTATGAAAATATGTGGTCAATACTTTAACAAAGATCTAGTAGATCGTATTAAGGAGACCATCAAGCAAGAGCCTGAGATCTCCCGTAGTACCCTATCCCGCAGGGTTTGCAAATGGTTAAACTGGATATCCCCTATGGGTAAACCCTGTGAGGTAAGTTGTCGTAAAGCATTACTAAAGTTAGATAAGAGAGATATGATAAAATTACCAAAAGCTAAATCCTTTCCGAAAAGGAGAGGTATACCGGCTGATGTTAGTGATGTAGCAAAAATTGATGGTGATATTAGTAAATTAGGCGAAATTAAGGTAATACAAATAACCAAAGTTTCTAACCGTTTATCTTCTATCTGGAATAGTTTAATGAATAAATACCATTATTTAGGAAGTGGTCCCCTATGTGGTGCCCAGATCCGTTATCTAATAAAGAGTAGATATGGTTGGGTAGGAGCCTTAAGCTTTAGTGCTGCCTCCTGGGCACTAAAGGATCGAGATAACTTTATCAGCTGGTCTGTAGCAGCTCGGATTAAGAATTTACCCTATGTGTTAAACAATAGCCGTTTCCTTATTATACCAGGTGTCAATATACCAAACCTTGCCTCACATATACTGGGTAAATGTATCAGACAACTGGCAAATGACTGGCAAAAACGATATAATTATAGACCAGTATTGTTGGAGACCTTTGTCGATATAAAATTTAAAGGGACCTCCTACCAAGCAGCCAACTGGATAAAGGTAGGCAAATCCTCAGGCCGAAGGTCTACTGGTAAAAAAGTTATTTACCTCTATCCCCTCTGTCCAAACTGGAAAGAGATTCTAAATAGAAAACCGAAAAGAGGGATTATTCCCCCACCCGATAACCCTGCTGATTGGGCGGAAGAGGAATTTGGACAGGTAGAGTTCTTTGATCATAGGCTAAATATCAGATTACAGAGGCTAGCCAGAGACTTCTTTGCTGCTCCAGGGTCCCTCATACCAGAGGCATCTGGTGGTTCCATAGCCAGTACAAAGGCAGCTTATCGATTCTTTAATAATAAGAGGGTAGATATGGATGAATTACTTAAGTCTCATATTACTATGACTAAAGAACGGATCAAAGAACATAATATTATATTAGCGGTACAGGATACCACTATCCTTAATTATACCTCCCACCCGGCTACAGAAGGACTTGGTCTGATTAATAGTATTGCCAAACCAAGGGCTAAGGGACTTATCCTGCATACTACTATGGCCTTTACCCCGGAGGGCTGTCCTTTAGGATTACTTGATGTCCAATGCTGGGCCCGTACTAACCCGGGTAAGAGCAAAAAACGAAAAGAATTATCAGTCTCAGAAAAAGAGAGTATGAAATGGATAAAAAGCTACCGAGCGGTAGCTGAAATACAAAGATCAACTGATACCACCCTGGTAAGTATAGGAGATCGGGAAGCAGATCTATACGAGCTATTCTATGAGGCCTCTTTAAACAAGCCAGAACTGTTAATTCGGGCTAGCAAGGGTAGAAAGAGGAGAGTAGAAGAAGAATACCTCTGGGATAAAATGTCCCAAGAACCAATCTCTGGATTTTGTGAACTCTTTATCCCCCGCAAGGGCTTACGTCTCGCAAGAACGGCAAAACTGGAGATACGTTTTTCCTTGGTTACCCTTAATCCCCCCAGGGATAAAAAACTACCACCCCTTAAACTATATGCAGTATATGTATCTGAAACCGACTATCCTATACCCTTAGAGTGGATGCTTTTGACTACCGTTAAAGTCCAAAACCTTACTGATGCCAAGAAGATATTAAAATGGTACACCCGCCGCTGGGGGATAGAAGTCTATCACCGTACCCTAAAGAATGGTTGCCGTATCGAAGACCGTCGTCTGGCCAGGGCCGAAGATACCAAGACCTGCCTGGCAATTGATATGGTAGTAGCCTGGCGTATCTTCTTTCTTACCATGCAGGGTAGAAAAACACCAGATATTCCTTGTGATAAATTCCTCCAGGAAGACCAGTGGAAGGTGTTGTATACCTATATAAATAAAACTACCACTCTCCCCAAAGAACCACCTACCCTCTATCAAGCAATACGGATGATAGCAAAACTTGGTGGCTTTTTAGGACGTAAGTCAGATAAGGAGCCGGGAACCACCACTCTATGGCGGGGATTGCAACGGCTTGATAATATGGTCGACTTCTATAAAGTTATAAAACCAGCACAAAGAGCAGGACCCTAAATTATACTCCCCGTGTCATGTATGGGTAAAAGTCAGCTCCGAGGGGAGAGGGAAGTATGATAAAATTGATTTATATTCCTCAGGAGAAAAGGAAATATAAGAGAACAGACTTATTTTCCTAAGGGGGGAGGGGGAGATGAGTTTTTATTACAGGCTTGATAAATCAAGAGTAGTTCATTACGGCAAAGACGTGAGATTACGAATGGAGAAGAAGAAATGTAATATATCATTTGATTTGCAATATATTATGTTATATATTACAATTGAAATGCAATATATTAGATCAGGAGAACCAAAATGGATAAAAACAAA
>PFIP01000113.1 GCA_002782675.1 Candidatus Infernicultor aquiphilus | reverse complement strand
GGCAATCGCTTAGAGGGAAAGAAAAAATATATGTTTACGATACTCAAGAAAAAGAATTAAAATCAATTCCCATTGAACGATTTTATCATAATTTCAATAAAGATAAAGATAGAGACAGGTACTTTACAATAAGTATAGATCGGCTAACAGGAAAACCAGTATTAGGGAAAATATATCAAGCAATTAGACACCAAAGAAAAAATAAACTTGTAGAAATAAAAACAGGTTTAGGAGGAAAAATATGTGTTACCGATGACCATTCTTTATTTACGCTTAATGAAAATGGAGAAATTATTGAAATAAAGCCAAGCCAGAATCCAGAAAATATTTTATCTTTATCCTCCTTTCCAATTTATGATAATAAAAAAAATGTTGATGTTACCGATTATCTGTCAGAAGATTTATATGTAAAAATAAACGATGAATATATCGATTTAAGATGTAATTCTCATTATCATAACAAATTAAAAATATATATTCCCCTAACTAAAGAGTTTGCTACTTTATTAGGATATTATGTAGCCGAAGGTAATTGTACCCCAACTTCTGTATTTATTTCTTGTCGGGATGACCAGGAAAAAGAAAATATTGCTCATTTAGTAAAAACAATTTTTGTAGATGAAACCACAGTTACTATTTTACAGAAAGGGGTAAGATTTTCTGGTAGTTTATATAGTTCTTTGTTTAAGAAATTGTGCGGGAATGGAGCAATTAATAAAAAAATTCCTGATTTTATTCTTTTTGGAAAGGATGAAATTATAAAAGCGTTTCTTGCCGGATATCTTTCCGGTGATGGATATATAGAAAATAAAAATAAAATTGGATGTAGTACAATTTCAGAAACATTAAAATCTCATCTCTGGTTAGTTTTTACTAAGATTGGATGCTTACCAACAATAAAGGATAAAGACCGGAGCAAAGAAAAAATTATTATTAAGGGTAATGAAGTAAAGAAAACCCATTTACAATATGTACTTACGATTGGGATAAACTCTTTTGATAAAGTTTATTTTTCTTTAGAAAGAAAAGAAGAAGAAAGAAAAAAATGTTTAGAAAGGTTTAAAAATAAACCTTCTTATAAACAATATGACCAGCGTAGATACGATTATAACCAATTGAAACCTCTGATTAAAAAAATCTTTGGAGCTAAAATTTCTTTAAAATCTTATCCTCTTTCTGTGCAATGGATTGATAAAATAAAAAGAAGGGTAAATAATAGTCTAATCGGTTTGCCAAATCCTTCTGTGGAGGGAGTTGGTAAAGAAGAAATTCCTTTATTATTTAAAAAACTTTTTATTTTTGATAATGTTCAACCCCATAGTGATTTGAACTCTTCATCAATGTATTTTGATATAAGAAACATTAACTCTTTTCCTCAGCAAATTTTAGCAAAAAATATTATTAAGAAACAGATAAAAAGGCTTAAAAATCTAAAAAGTATATTATATAAAGCAAGTAATTTATTACCTGTAGAAGTAATTGATCAGAAAGAAATAAAAGAGCAAGATAGATATGTATATGATATTTCTGTAGAAAAATACGAAAACTTTCTAACTACCGATGGTCTCCTTGCTCATAATAGCCTTTTTCTTGATTTTAATGTCCATTTAGGTGTTCCAGATTATCTTAAGAAAGTACCTGCTATCGGCCCTGGAGGAGAATATACCGGGAAAAATTACGGAGAATACGAAATAGAATCTCAATTATTTTTAAAAGCTCTAATGGAAGTTTGGAAAGAAGGAGATTGTAATAAAAAAGTCTTTGCCTTTCCTAAAATGGATTTACATATTAATAATAGATCTTTCGAAGATCCTGAACAGAAAAAATTATTAGAATATGCTTGTGAAGTAGCCTCTGAAAATGGTTCGCCCTATTTTATTTTTGATCGAGATGATATAAGTTTAGCCTCCTGTTGTCGATTAAGAACGAGAATAACTGATCAAGAAATGATAACCCATCCAGAAAAATTAAGGTTTGCCGGAATACAAAATGTTACCATCAATCTGCCCCAGTGTGCCTATAGAGCTTTTTCCAATAGGGGAATTTCCGACTCCTCTTTTAATTATAGTAAGATGGAAAATATAGAATTATTTTTTGAAAAAATTGATCAAGCCCTACACTTAGCCATTCAAGCACATTTACAGAAGAAAAAATTTTTAAAGATGATGATGGTAAATTCAGATGGAGCCTTGTGGGAAATAGGTAAAATAGCGGAAGATGGTAAACCTTATGTAGATTTAGATCAAGGTACCTATTTAATAGGATTAATAGGTTTAAATGAAGCAGTGCAATATATTTCTGGAGATCAGTTACACGAAAGTGAAAAGGCTTATAAATTAGGATTAAAAATTGTATCTTTTATGAGTTTAAAATGTGAAGAATATAGCGAAAAGTTTAATTTAAAGTTATCCTTAGAAGAGTCTCCGGCGGAAAGTGCAGCGGGAAGATTGGCTAAAATCGATCTACAAGAATTTCCGGATAGTAAAAAAGTTATAAAGGGAGATCCTGAAAAAGATGAAGTTTATTACACTAATAGTATCCATTTTGCAGCTTCAGCACCTCTAGATTTAATTACTCGAATAGTCAAACAAAGTAAGTTTCACCCTTTAATAAAAAGTGGGGCAATAATTCACGCCTTTGTAGGAGAAAATCTACCTTCGCCCGAGAGTATCTATAATTTAATAAAAAAAGTTTGGGAAAACACGCAGTGTTCTCAACTTACTATTTCACCTGAATTTACTATATGTAATTTATGTAATAAAGTAAGTAGAGGATTGACCGAAAATTGTAATTATTGTGGAAGTAAAGATGTATACGGAGTAACCAGGATAGTAGGGTATTATAGTAAGATAACTAATTGGAATAAAAATAAAATCGGAGAGTTAAAAGATCGACATTCCGGAAACTATAAAATAGTCGTTAGTGAATAGTCGTTAGTCGTTAGTTTAAAACTTAAAACATTTTTCTGTATAAA
>PFIP01000114.1 GCA_002782675.1 Candidatus Infernicultor aquiphilus | reverse complement strand
TTGGAAGAGAAGAATATCATCTGGCCATTATTGGTGAAGGCAATGCTTCAGCCAGGGTTAAGGCTGAGAATATTAGGGAGAGTTTTTTTATAAAAGCAAGCGGGACCCAGCTGGCAACGGTAGGTGAGGAAGATTTTATTCAGGTTTATTTTGAACCGATTATGCAGCTTATAAACATAGACAATCCTGATGCAGAAGATATTAATCATATCTTTGAGAAAGCTAAAATAGATAAAAAATGCCGGGCGAAACCCTCGGTGGAAACTTTATTACATGCTATTTGTCTTAGTATTGAGGGAGTAAACTTTATTGGCCATACCCATCCCATAGCAGTAAATATCTTAACTTGTTCGAAGGGTTTTCCTGAAAATTTGAAAGGCAGAATATATCCAGATGAGATTGTTTTGTTGGGGAAAGAATCAATCTTTATCCCTTATACGGATCCTGGGGTTCTATTAGCTAAAAGAATCAAGAAAGAAATCGATATATTTCTGGAAAGGCAGGGAGAAAGACCCAGGGTAATCTACCTACAAAATCATGGACTTATTGCCTTAGGATCTTCAGCTATGGAAGTGGAGAATATTACCTTAACTGCCAATAAATCTGCTGAAATTCGTTTTGGTGCACTACTTTTAGGAGGGATAAATACCCTCTCTGAAGAAATAGTTATCCACCTAGCGGAAAGACCAGATGAAAAGTATCGACAAGAATTATTTAAACTGCAAAAATAGTTTTTAAGGGTAAAGGGGCTGTCTTATGAAGAAAAAATTTGTAGCGGTTGATCTGGGGGCAGAAAGTGGAAGAGTAATTGTGGGCGATGTTTCGGAAATGGAAGTAATGCACCGTTTTCTTAATAAGCCAGTAAGGATTAAAGATAGTATCTATTGGGATATCCTTAATATATTTATGGAGATAAAAAGTGGTTTAAAAATTGCTTTTAAAAAATATCCTGGTCAGATAGCGAGTATTGGTATAGATACTTGGGGAGTTGATTATGTTCTTTTAGACGATAATGGAGATCTTCTGGGAAATCCCTATCACTATAGAGATAAAAGAACAGACCATATCATGGAGGAAGTATTTAAAATCATCCCCCCAGAAAAGATTTTTATAGAAACAGGAATCCAATTTATGCAGATAAACACTATCTATCAGCTCTATTCCTTTATTAAAAACAAAGCCAAGATCTATAAAGCAGCTTGCTACTTTTTAACTATTCCTGATCTCTTTAATTACTGGTTGACCGGGATGATAAAAAATGAATATTCTATTGCTACCACTACCCAATTATATAATCCTAAAGAAAAAAAATGGTCGGTTAAATTATTAGAAAGGCTGGGAATCAGAGAGGAAATGTTTGGTGAAATAATTATGCCTGGAACAAAACTGGGAAAGCTCTTACCATATATTGCTCAAGAGATTGGCGCGGGTCCAGAAGTAGAAGTTATTGCCCCTGCTTGCCATGATACTGCTTCCGCAATAGCTGCAGTTCCGGTTATAAACGATATAGACTATGCCTATCTTAGCTCAGGTACCTGGTCATTATTGGGGATAGAATCTCCTCAACCAATTATCAACGAAGGAAGTTTTAAATATAATTTTACCAACGAAGGATCAGCAGATGGTGGTTTCAGGTTTCTTAAGAATATTACTGGTTTCTGGATTATTCAAGAGTGTAAAAAATATTGGGATGAAAAGGATAAAATATATTCGTATGATGAGTTAACTAGATTAGCTTCCCATTATGGGTCAGTTAATTGGAAGCTTAATCTTGATGACTCTCGTTTTCTCAAACCTAATCTTATCGATGACAGTATGCCACATAGGATTAAGGCTTACTGTCAGGAAACCGGACAAAAAATTCCTCAGACGCCAGCGGAGATGGTCAGGGGAATAATTGAAAATATGGCTGACATTTATGCCCAAACTCTAAAGAAAATAGAAGAAGTAAGCGGTCGATCTATCCAGGAGTTATATATTATAGGAGGGGGATGTCAGAATAATTTATTATGTCAACTTACCGCTGATCTGGCCGGGATACCAGTTTATGCTGGACCAGTTGAAGCCACCGCTATTGGAAATCTAATGATTCAATCTTTATCTAAAGGACAAATTAATTCGATTCAGGAAGGTAGAAAAATAATCAGGAAATCTTATAAAATTAAGAGTTTTTACCCGGGGAAAAGATGATAAAGAAAGAACCTAATTAAGTTAGGGGATTATGGGGATTATAAGGTTATAAGGAGGGTTTATAAATGGTTATACCAGTAATTATGCCCAAACAAGGAGAGACAGTGGAGTCCTGTATTATTGTAGAGTGGAAAAAAAAAGAAGGAGATAGGGTAGAAAAAGATGAGATTATTTGTCAAGTAGAAACTAATAAGGCTATTTTTGAAATTATTGCTCCGGAGAAAGGAATCTTACTTAAGATATTATTTAAGGAAGGTGAAGATGTTCCGGTATATACTCCCATTGCCATCATTGGAGAACCAGGAGAAAGCATGGATAATTTAATTCCTGCTTCGCATCTTGATTCTTCTGTGCCTATCTCTCCACGAGCGCGCCACTTAGCGGAGGAAAAAGGGGTGGAAATTTCTAAAATTTTAGGAACTGGTCCCGAGGGAAGGATTATGGCTCAAGATGTATTGAATTTTTTATCCAAACCAGGGGCTATTACCCCGGAAGAAGTTACTCCAGGGTTAGCTAAATCCCCTCTGCCTGTGCAGGTTAGCCTGTCTGCGTGCGTACCCGCACAGGCAGGCACGCAGAAAGGTCCGGTGAGCTTTTATCTTGGATCCCAGAAAGAGATTCCAGTGCAAGGGATACGAAAAATTATTGCCGATAAAATGTTTAAATCACTCCAAAATTCAGCTCAACTTACTCTTAATGCTTCTGCTGAAGTCTCTACTTTACTATCCTTGAAAGAAGGCTGGAAAAAAGCTGCCTCAGAATCAGACCTAA
>PFIP01000014.1 GCA_002782675.1 Candidatus Infernicultor aquiphilus | reverse complement strand
ATTTTGGATAATCACTCCAAATTTATTATTAGGGATATCTTCTGCGGTTATAACTGCTTGCACGCCCGGAAGGGCTAAAGCTTTTTTAATATTTACTTTTACAATTCGAGCATAAGGATATTTACTACGTAAAACTTTACCATAAAGCATATTAGGGAAGAAAAGATCAGCACCAAATTTAGCTTTGCCAGTGACTTTTTCATAGGCATCGACCCGTCTTATCTCATGGTTCACTTTATCATATTCCATTCTCTTCACCTCCCTTATTAATACATCTGGTCAAGCAAAGTTTTATCCTGATTTTAAATATCTTTACATTTTGTTCTGTCATTGCGAGGAGCAAAGCGACGAAGCAATCCCTTGATTTGTAAGGATTTGAGATTGCTTCGCTATCGCTCGCAATGACAAATCATTGTAACATTATTAAGGAAACGCTCTACCATTTATCCATACTCAGTAATTAAGTAACTTATTTGGTATAATTATACCACTAAAGGAGGTACTTAATTCTAAAAATTAGCAAGCAGATCTTCATAAAAAGTGAGCTAGTACAATTCTTAAAGCATCACAAAATTGCATCTGTTTTTTCTCCTCACTTATTTCTTTCATCTGTCCCTTTTTCACCTAACTTCTCTAACTTTTCCATTAACCAGACTCTTATTTCCTTAATTATTGATCTATGATTTAGAGGTAAAAACTTAGTCAAATCTTTTTTAATTTCCTGATCTGGTATTTCTTTAACCATATTTATAATCTCTTTAATGTCAGTCTTTCTATTATAAAGAGACATTTTTAAATTGACCAAATTCCAGTCAATTTCTATTTTTTTACTTAATAAAAACCAGATATCAAATTGTTTAAAATAGTCATACATCCTATTTTTTCTATAGTTTAATTTTCCCTTTTAAGAGGTCTTCCTTTAGGGCGTCTATCTATAGTAATACCTAAGGCCTCAACCATCCGGTTAAGAAACTCCTCACATCCTATAAGTTTTCCGCTAAAAGTTACCGAATTATTGACTTGGCACACCTGTCCCTATTTTCTTCTATTTCCTCTCAAAATCTATTTTCTTTTTTAATATTATTATATATAGGTAACAGAGATTTTTTTATAGCATCCATTACATATTCAAATTCAATATTCTGATGACCTATCTTTTTTAGAAATAATTTCCATTGATTTATTCTATTATCATCTTCAATAAATTCTTTCTTAAAAACCTGATCAAATTTCAGAATATCTGTTCCTCTTCTTATAAAAGTTTCTACTATGGCCTTCTGCAAAATATCTCTATTAAAGTTTTTTTCAGATAACAAAATAAAAACATCGTAAAAATCTTTCATCCTGCTGTTCAACTCTCCCAAAGAAACAATAGCTTCAAATTTTTCTGCTACAACAGATTCAAAAGAATACATCTTTATTTTAGGATAATCCATGTCCAGAAGTACAGGATAATCAGCTGTAATAACTTCCGGTACAACAATATCGTTGAAACCTATATCTACCCAAAGCATCTCTTTAGCTTTTCCTAAATATCCGGTTAATTTTACCCTTATTCCTCCATGCTCCGCTTCCTTCTTTATTTCTTCAACAAAAACAGAATTAGAATTAAATACAATACCATCATTGTATTCAACCCTACATATCTTTTTAAATACCTCTTTTATATTCTCCATATTATTTGATATTTGATAAGCCAGGAAATCTATATCTCTGGTCGGCCTACCCGTAAATCCAGACATTGAAAATAATAACAATCCACCTTTTAATATAAAATTATCTTTATACTCAGAGACACTTAAACGATATAATAATCTCTCTTGCATGTATAACTGCAGGATCAGATTAAAAGTTTTTCTGTGCTCTTTAGCAATATTTTTCAGCCTTGCTTTAATTGAAGCATCTATATTTCTTACTTCATCTCTCACATAAGTACCTCCATATATTGCTGAACAACGTCTTTAACCTTTGCTTTAGCAGCATAATTCATTAGTTTAGAAATGTTTTTATCTCTTCTTTTAACATATTCCTTGATGCTTTCTACAATAATATCTTTGCTGATTTTATTTCTGTACCTAAGGCAATCGCATATAGTTTTTTCAATATTATATATCTTAATAATATTTCCATTTATATCTATTTTTTCTACTCCATCCGTATAACCTTTATCAGAAAAATAATAAAGTTTTATGGGTGGATAATCAGGTAGTTTTATATTATAATTTCTCCTGACTGCTATGGTATATTCCCCCGGTGTATAAGTGGTAAGCTCATAGTAAGCCAGGGCTGATACAAGGCAAATAACTCCATGGGGAATAATTTTGGATACATTAATCAGTTCTTCTTCAACATCAAATTTTGCATCCTTCCATTTATAAAGACCTTGTTTTATTCTTTCAATAACACCCTCATTAATTAAATCTCTCAAGTATCTTCTGTTTATACCTTTAGAACTTATATCTTTTGTTCTAATATAACCATTGTTAATATAAAAAACTTCTTTAATTTTTTCTTTAATTTTATTCTTCAATTTCATTACCTTACTTTCACAAACCTACGGCATTATACTTTATTGCCGTAGGTTTTGTATATTTCTTTCCTTATTATACTTCTCTTCTCTCTTTTTGCAAGTACATATCTAATATTTTAATTAAAATAGGGATACATCCTATTTTTTCTATGGTTTAGCTTTTCCTTTTACAAGGTCTTCCTTTAGGACGTCTATCTATAATAATATCTAAAGCCTCGACTATATGATTAAGAAACTCCTCAGACCCTATAGATATTCAACTAAAAGTTACCGAATTATTGACTTGGCACACCTTCCCTATCTATCTATCTAATTTAAAAGTAAAATATTAATTGTCTAAGAAAATGGGCGTCTATCCCTATTTATAAAGTAAAATATTAATTGTTTGAGAAAAAGGGATGTATCTCTATTTTGATTATTTTAATTAATTTTAATTAATTAGTCCTTCTATATGATATTTAATACTCCCATAAAACTTGAATTTCGTATTTAGCTACGTCAGGGTTATTATAGGCTATAATACTATAAGTTCCTTCTTGATTAGGGCTTAAATGTATAGGGTCAGAATAAGACGTTTCCAGAGAAACTAAGTTATCATATTTGTTTTTCAAGAAAATTTTAACTTTTACCCACTTCGTAGTAACCTTGCCATTATTTTTTAAAACTCCCTCGAAATAATGATAGTTTCCAGACTCGCTTATATAGTCAGTAGAATCTATAATCTTAACTTCCGTCGCCTTTCGTAACTTTTCAATTCGTTCTAGTTCTTTAATTTGTTCCTCTGTCTTTTTAATTTGCTCTTCAATTTTTTTTAAAGCCTTTCCCTCTTCCTGCTTTTTGGCCAATTCCTCTTCCCTTTTCTCCTTTTCAATCCTTTCTTTTTCAATGTTTTCCTCGTATTCCGGACTCCTTGCTCTCTCAAATAATAATTCAATAGTATAGCCTAGCTCTGCATATTCGGTCCCCAATGTGCCGCTATTGTTGATACAGACAATATTACCCTCTGTATCTTTAATGACATAAATTTTGGCATAAACAGGATTAATATATATTAAAGAAAGAAATAATATTAAGATGATAATGATTATATAAAATTTTAGACTCTCCTTATAATTTTTTATAGAACACTTCATTATCTTAAATCCTCCATTTTGATATTTAAACCTCTCAGGGACACCCCTCTTCTAAAACTTTGCTACCCACTTTTGTATTTTCAGGAATATCCACTAATTCAAATTTAACTTTCTTGACAACGCCCTCGCCATCATAGTCATTAAGAGTATATTGCTTATAATTCTTTAATTCTTAGGGTTAAATCTTTATTCTTGACAGTTAATTAAATTATTCGTCAAGAGTAAAGACCCCATTTTCTCATTTTTCTTATAATCTTTTTTTATTTGCTTTTTCTAATCTTTTCTTAAATTTATCAAGCATCTGTGACCTATCGCCTCGTTCTTTATAAATAACATTATCGAATACCCAAACAGCTTTTTTCAATACTCGGATTTCATCATCTAATAATCCTTTTTTACTATAAATTATAGCTAGTCTTGTATATGGATGACTACCATCAAATTCTTCTTCAATATTCTTTTCATATAATTTCATAGCCTTATCTATTTTGCCTTCCTTTTCTAATTCAATTCCTTTTAAATTACGATTAACCCAATTATTTTCTATTTTACCTAATTCTTTTCTATATTTTTCAATTAACTTAAAATTGCTATCTGGATTTTCTAATAATTTGCCATATTCCAGATTGAGCCTTTTATATTTTTCCCCTTCTGTTTCAGCCTTTACTTCTTCATCTGAGATAAGTTTAAAAGGTTGGTCTTTATTCCCTCTTTTTTTAATGTAAGGATTATCTTTAGAATAATCCTGTTTAGAAAGAGGCGCATTGCAATTTTTACAAAACTTACTACCCTCTTCATTTTCAAAATCACATTGTGGACATTTTATGTTCATAGTTTAATTCCCTTTTATTTCCCTTTCTAAAATGGAAACTTCCAAATTTTACTAATTTTTCTACCTATAAATTTATTTTTTATTCTCCGGGCAATCTTCTTAGGATCACCACTCGATAATTTTTCGATATCGTTGGCCTTTCTGGCCAGATTGTAGAGAAATGAAACTAATTTGCTCATCTATCTAATCTCCTTTTAAATTTATTGGCATTCTAATTTTCTATTCGAATATAGAGAACTGTTTTATGCCTTTCGGTTATTCATTTTTTATGCTTGTTTCTGGATTTACTGCTTTAATAAAGGGAGGGGAAGAGCCACTGGAAGATCCGTGATGGGCTATTTTTAAAATATCTACCTTTAGATTATTTCTGGATTCATTTAAAAGTTGACCTTCTCTTTCTTTTTCAATATCTCCAGTAAATAAACAAGAGAAGTCTTTAAAATCCAATCTAATTACTAGGGAATTGTTATTAAGCTCAGATTCCCTAAGGAGAGGATTAGCTGGAGGTAGAATAGTAAAAGTTAAGGGTCCTAAATTGATCTTCCTGGAAGTTCCTTGATAGTAGTTGAGGTTATACTTTGCAATAGCGGTAATCATTTTCTGGTAGGCAATAGTAGTATGGGGTATACCTGAATCTAGAAAAGTTTTTGGTCTATATTTGGCAATAATCTTATCCATACCGGAAATATGGTCAGCGTGAGCATGGGAAGCTATCAGTAGATCTAGATGGGAAATATTGAGGTTCTCTAAATAGTTTAAAATTAAACTCTCCTCGGGTCCTGAGTCAATTAAGACCACTTCACCTGATGAGGAAATAATGACTGAGGAATCTCCCTGACCTACATCCAAAAAATAGATTTTTAGGTTTTCTTGGGCAGATAATGTTCCGGTAAAACCTAAGCTGAAAACTAAAGTCAGGATAATAATTAGTTTTTTCAAAGTTGAATATCGCCGCCTTGGTCTTTTTTCTTTAAATTATCCAACTGTTCTTGAATATTTTTTCTTCTGGTTTCAGTTTCTTTTTCATCAAGGTCAATATTGAATCTAATGACTGTACCTTCTTTCGCACCTTGGGGTAATAAAGAACGAGGAAATTTAAAAATGAGGGAATTTTTATTTTGGAATTCTAAGATAGCATATTTACCTTCAAAACGATCTATGATTAACTGAATTAGCATTATGTCAATCTCTTTCTTTCTTTAAACGGATTGATTTCATAATTACCAATCACCACCTAAATTATAATAAGCGTTAGATAGTAATACCTAAAGTTTTAATCAGCTGGTTAAGAAACTACTCAGACCCCATAGATTGTCCGCTAAAAGTTACCGAATTATTGAGATGGTACACCCCTATTTATTTAATTTTATCTCTTTAATGCTGATATTAATTCTTTAACACTTTTAAATCTATATCTTTCAAAATCTTCCTGGTTAACTCTCATATAGGTCCAATTTTCTCCTATTAAATTAGAAGTGTCTTTACACCATTGTGTTGCTCTTTTATCCTTGTGCGGTACCTCCAAATCAACCAACCCTTTTGTTTCTATTAACCAATAATCTCCGTTCTTAAGTTTTATTACGAAATCTGGATAATAAAATCTCAAATGATTTTCTTCGGAAATATATTCTATATAAAATCCATTCTTTACCACAATTTTAGTAAAAGCTTCCACATCTCCAGCAATATCTAAAAATTTAGCAAAATCAACCTCATAATTACTATCACAGGGAACATAATTAAAAATACACTTATCTGCTGGATAAACCAATTTTGACCATACAAAAGCGTTTGTTTTTGAAAGTTTTATAGTACTCTTCTTCTTAGGCTCTCTCTTAATAAAAGTCTTCTCTCTCAAAGCATTAACAAATAAACTTATCAACTTTTCTTGAACCTCGATAGAACTCAATTTATAAAGAACCCTGGGATCTTCAAGATCAATTTTTTCACTAAATAATTTTTCTATGACATATCTTTTCACTATAGGATGAAAATTGGCAAAAGCACCACCAATTGACAATTGTTTAAGTATTTGATGTGAATAATAAGCAATTACACTTTTTGAATCTTGGGGAACAGGTAAATTCCATTTTCTCTTTATGACTTCCAATCCTGTAAGCATATTTGAAGCAATATATTCCATCTCTAAAACTTTATTCTCTAAAGGAATCTTCAAGGAAGGTAAATTATCAACCTCAGATTTATCTATATAAAATTCTCCTATAGAAATTCTCGGGCTCAAAATAGGTATTTCAATGTCCTTATCCAATTTATTTTTATCTACAAATATAGTAGTTAACTCAAGTGGTTTTCCGGTATCAAATTCGGCAATTTTTATACCTTCTTGTGTTTCTAATTCCTCAAGAATATCTATTAGCCCTGGTGGGCCAATAACTTCAAGTACATTTATTGATTTTTTTATATTGGCATCTTCTTCAGGGAACATCTTTCTTAAACCTCTTCCAATTACCTGTTCTGGGAGCACTTTCCTTTGTGAAGTATAAGACCTTAACCCCACAATTACATTTACATTTCTTACATCCCACCCCTCATTTAACATTAAAGTACTTATTATAGCTTCGTAAGGATTTTTATCTGGATTGGGGTCATCAATAGTTTTAGCAAATTCTCTTGCCTGGGGCAAGTCAGCTTTTTTTACTTCTCCAGTACTATCGGTGTGGATTAGTAAAACTTTATCTTTAAGATCAGGCACAGCAGAGTTAACATATCTAAATATTTCATCCGCTTCCTTATTCTCAGGACATTGAAAGAATAACACAGGTTTCTTTAATAATGGCTTTAATGCCTCTTTATATTCTCGCCATCGTCTTATTCCTGCATCAATCCAGACTCGATATCTTTCCACAGCCTTAGTAGAAGCAATCTCCTCTGCTCCTGTAACCATTCCCTTTAGTGGTATTTTTACAATATTCATTTCAATGGCTTCTTTTAGTGAGAAGTCAACAATAATCCACGGAAATAAAGCACCTACTGGTTCGGTTTTTGGAGTGGCTGAAAAATCCAGTTCCATATTTATGCCTTTACCATATTGAGAAGCAAGATTTTTATTAAGTCTTAATAGTATCTTCTTCCATGCCTTTTCAAAATTGTATATATGATGAGCTTCATCCTTTAGAATCATTACATTAGGGCAGGTTAATAGGACTTCTTTTATTCTATTTTCATGATAAATATCAGAGACATTATAAACAGAAGGCAACTCATAAACCCTATCTACATATTCTTCAACCTCTTTCTTTTTATTCTTTCTCTCCTGTAACTGCTGAATATTAGTTAAAAACAATACATCTTCAGGGATAACATGAATTGGATCTTCTTTAGGGATTACTTTTAAAGCAAAATCATCCTCCCATTCTGGTGGGATAAGCGGCAATTCTCTGAATATCTTTCCATCTTTAAAATCCCTGTAGAGTCTGTCGTAGATGACATTTTTCTCTCCTGCAATAAGTAAAAACTTGGAAGTATAATCTTTTTTATTTTCCTTCTTATAATTAAAATAAGACCAGACTACCGCTAATGCCATAACAAAAGTTTTGCCAGAGCCAGTTGCCATCTTAAAAGCATAAAGAGGATACTGGTCATAGGATGGGTCATATCCCTGGATGGGTCCTGCTCCAAAATCTCTGGCCATATCGATGAAATTACGTTTCTTTATAACTTCGTAAATATAGATCAAAGTTTCAATTGCTTCTCTCTGGCAGAACCAGAATTCAAAAGGTTCATCATTTACGATATGGTCTTCACTAAACCAGAATTGCAATAATCTTTTTGTAGTAGAAGTAATTTCAGGATAATCTTGCTCTCGCCAGGCGAAGACTGCTTTACGAAGTTCATTTACTAAATATGCCTTGCTTGAACGTCTTTGATTTGGGTGTAAAAGTTCATTTGGTTTCATTTTATTTCCACCTAATATTTAATTCCTATTTTTTTAAAGAAATCTATTAAATTCAGGCATTGGATATTAAAATGACTAGCAATATAAGGAATGTGATTTGGTGCGTTTTTTTCATCAGTTACAATAATTGCATCTTCACAAATGCTTAACGCTATCAACCACGGATCTGCCCAAGGACCGCCTTTATTTGTTTCATTATTCCAGTATTCAGGCTCGTATTCTGTTTCAATTTCTTTAAGTTTCTTTATTTGGCATTCATTAATATCTTTGAACATTTTTTTATTTTGTCTGCACCACTCGTATATTGTGTCTTTTCTTTTTTCAATTTCTTTATACACTTCTATGTGTGAAATAAGTTCATCTCCTTTAGCCATATCCTCTAATTTGATCCATATTGTTGGGAATAATTCTTGCGGGTATCCAGGGTATCTTGTAATATTTATCAAAGCACTCGCATCGATGAAATAAACAGGAACTTGAAATAATCTTTGCTGTCCCATTTTTATCACGAAGTAAGAATTTTCTCAGCATATTTTGTTTTTAAATCTAAAATGCTGGAAGCCTCGTAGAAAGTAATTTTCTCTTCCTTATAGGCTCTTTTTATTTCTTGTAGAGGCAAATTTCCTACTCTATTTATGAAAACTTTATTCCAATTTCTCCGACCAAATACCTTTTGTTTTAAATTCTCGTCTATTTCCTTCTTGAATTGTTCATATTTTCCTTTCTCAATATATCCAAACGAAGAGAGACGAAACATCATAACCTGTTTGCTTACACCATAAATTTCAGAAAGTTGATTAATTGCTTCCTCATCAATTGGCCTAAATTTTTCGACTTCAATCTTTAAATCATTTGATGGAACTAAAAACTCAGCAGCAAAACGATTGCAATAAGTTTCTATATCTTGATTTTGTTGTTCAATCTCTAATGAGCATATTCCAGCAGTTTTTTTAAGTAAATGGCAGACCTCGTGAAGTAAGGAAAACAATTTTATTGAAGATTTATCATTTTCATTTAGAACAATGACTGAAATATCCGAAAAGACACTGAATGCTCTTACATCATCTGCTTTTAATGGATATTCTATAATGATGATCGTTAGTTTATCCTCCAAAACTTTTTTGTAATGTGCTAAAATCTCTTCAGGTTTTTTAGACTTTATAAGTTCAATATTTAAGTTTTTTTTAAATTCTGTTGCCAGTTCATCAGCATTTAATTTTTCAGAAAAAGAAGAAATTTGAGTTCTCTTCTCGCTCAACTTTTTAATTTTATTAATTAAATAAAAAACTCTTCTTTTTGCTAAATACACTTGAGGAGTTAATTTTTTTTCTCTGTTAATTCTGTAATCAGGAACCTGAGGAATATCGGAAATTGTATCTGAGAAAAATGCTGCGAGTGGACGCTTGTATATATCTGCAAGCTTTTTAATCTGAATTAAACTAAAAACAGATTTTCCTTCTTCTACTGCCTTGACTTTTTCCTCGCTTGTTTTAAGCTTTTTTACAATTTCTTCAACACTATATCCTGATGTTTCACGAAGTATTTTCAACACTTCTGGTGATAGTTCAATTTCTTTTTGTTTTTTTTTCATTTTATCCTTACCTTTAAAATTTTATTTGTATCATTTCCGAATACATCCACCACTTTTATCATAATCTCATAATTCCCAACATCTTCGTATTTGTGTCTAGCCTGATAATCTACTCTAGGATTCTTTTTTACTCTAAAACTTTGCCATTGATTGTGGAAAGTATCTTCTTTGTAATCCCAATCTATTGCCCAATAATCTATTAGTTCTCTGGAATCTTTTAACTTGCTGGCTATTTCGGTAAGCTCTGCAGTTGGAGAGAGTTGGAAATCACTAATTTTTAGGGTTACCTCATTCCCATTTATCTTGTCTTCAATCTCTAAATAGGCAACTTCCGGAAATTTTATATACTTGATCAACTCTTTCTCTATTATCTGTTCGGGTACTTTTAATAGCTGCACATCAAAACCAACCAGGGACGATTTTATCTCATTGACAGAAGGAATCTGAATAAGTTTTAAATCAATTCCATTCTTTTTGGCTGATGTTTTAGCTAATTCATTGACCTCATAACTCCACTCCCAACCAAGAATATCTGCTTTGTTGAAGTTATTGTTTCGGCATTCGATTACTACTTTTTCAACATCTTCCATTGTAACAGGTGCATTCAAAGGACCGATATGAACTGTTCTATCTCCTTTTCTTCCGTGCAAATATCTAAAGCCATTTAACGGCTGTGACTGATAGAGTTTAAGCATAAAGGTAAGGTATTCATCCTGTCTTTCCAGCCAGTAAACAGTTTCATAGTTTCCAATATTCCATAGTTCAAAAGGTCTTGCAGGTTTATCGTATTTTCTGTCTTTGTTTTGCAAATCCTTTGAATGGTGAATATCCAGAAGCCTCTTCCTTGTTACCTGAATAGCAAACTTGGATAAATCAGAGCCTATCCAGCGCCTGCCGAGTTTTTCTGCAACTGCTAAGGTTGTGCCTGAGCCACAAAAGAAATCGGCAACGATGTCGCCTGGGTTGGAGGAGGCAAGGATAATGCGTTTTAATAGGGCTTCGGGTTTTTGGGTGTCGAATGTTAAAGCTTCCTGAGACTGACCTTGTAATGGATTTACTTCTTTGTCGACCCACAGATCTGAAACAATTTGCCCTGATATATCCTTCAAATGTACCTTTAGTCTATATCCCGATTTCGTTTTATAAATTCTTCCTTCCTGCCAAAATCTTTCGAGGTTTTCTAAAGAGTATAACCAAGGTGCTTTTATACCTCTAAATTCAAAAACTTTTCGACCTGCTGTTCTCTGGACACCCCCAGCAATTAAAGCCGTTGTTTGATATGGTCCTTTTCCATCGTGGTCGTCATGGATAAAACTCTTAAGATATTCTTCGTCTGGTTCCCTATAAACCGAATTCAAATTACACATGCCAACATTCTTTTCATAAATAAAGATTATATCGTGCTGAGTTCCTAAACCTTTAGTTTGCGCTTTAGGACTGTTTGTTTTTCTCCAAACTACTTCGTTAACAAAATTTTCATATCCAAAAATTTCATCCATCATTACCTTTACATAATGTCCCACATGCCAGTCAAGATGCACATAGATAGTGCCGTTTTCAGCAAGGAGCTCCCTCATTAAAACCAATCGCTCATACATATACTTGAGATAAGAGGCAATACCATCGCTCCAGGTATCTTTGTAAGCCCGTTCCTCAATAATGGAAGGCTCTTTTTCTATTTGTTCATCTCCAATCTTTGTCCTAACTGTAAAATCTGCACCAGTAAAAAACGGTGGGTCAATGTAAATTAGATTTATCTTTCCCGCCCAACCCTGCTTTACAAATGAAGACATAATCAGTTTATTATCGCCCCAGATAAGCAGGTTTTTCCAGTCCTTAGGATAATCTTTTGGCCATTCATCTTCTGGGAAAAGCGAGGCAATTATTCCACCTTTGATTCTCGGTTTATTGATAGTCTCAACTACCTGAAAAGGGAGATTTGGTTTTTCTGTTAGAACCCTCTCCCCTTTTTTAAATTTATCATATTTATCTGCCCAAAGCAGTTCCACATATTTTTTATTATTTTCCATCTTCATCTCCTTCTTGTATCAATTTTTCAACTTTATACAATCTATTATTACATTTTTTAATTTTAATAATCTTACATATATTTATATTCGACATAACTTTCAAAAATCCTTCTTTTTTTGTGCAGCTTTCGGCTTAAGGTTATTATATTAAAACATTAGAAAGTAAAAGTATTAGAAAAAGAAATTAGTTAGTATTTTTGTTGGATATTTTAGATTCGAAAAAGGTGAGCATTATTTATTGCATTTTTTTTATTTTAATACTTTTAATTTTTAATAGCAAGCTATAAAAGATTTAGGGATATTCGATTCGCCAATCTGCTGACTGGTTTTAAGTTGTCAATAACCAGAATTTAATGGATTCCCATTACTCGCTTTCGCGGGTACAAGTTTCATGAGAATGACATAGGAAGGATGGATTCCTACCCCTGCTTTCGCAGGGGGAGCCCTTCGCGGGAATGACAGATAGGAAGAGGGAGGACCTATTTGGAAAAATATTTTTAAATAGGGGTTGAAAGTGGAAAGGAGAAAGAGTATAATATTGTAACAAACAAATGTTTTATGGATT
>PFIP01000170.1 GCA_002782675.1 Candidatus Infernicultor aquiphilus | reverse complement strand
TTTCTTTTAGGGTAGGAGTATTTCCTCTTTCCAAAATAATTATAATACAATTAAGGGGAAATTGCAAGAGAGGGGGATAATAGATAAATCATCTTATAAATTTTTATCTAAAAAATACTGGTGAACCCTTAGATCATCAGTTAATTCTGGATGAAAAGATGATACTAAAATATTTTTCTGTTGAGCCATGATAATCTTTCCATTAAATTTAGCTAAAACTTTTACTTCTTTTCCTATCTTTTTAATATAAGGAGCTCTAATAAATACTGCCCTAAAAGGTTCCCCGGCAAAGCCTTCTATTTTCAAATCGACTTCAAAACTATCTACCTGTCTTCCAAAAGCATTTCTTTCCACTACAATATCAATTAAATTAAATCCTATCTGTCTACTATCTTGTATCTCTTTAGCTAGTAAAATCATTCCTGCGCAAGTCCCATATATAGGCATGCCTTCTCTGCCTTTTTTAATAATAACTTCGTCCAAATTATATATCCTGGCTAATTTTCCAATAGTAGTGCTTTCTCCTCCCGGGATGATTAATTTTTCTACTTTCTCTAAATCTTCAATGGTTTTTACTTTAATAGCTTCAAAACCACACCTTCTTATCATGTCTAAATGTTCTTCTACTGCCCCCTGTAAGGATAATACTCCAACTTTCAAGTTAATATACAGCTCCTCCCTACTCTATCTTCGTTTTTTATTTAATTTTTATCTTACCATCCTCTATCTTGCATCCGTTCAGCTGCTGCAATTTGGGAAATCTCTATACCTTTCATCGCTTCCCCTAAACCTTCCGAAACCCGAGCAATAATTTCAGGGTTATCATAATTAGTAGTAGCTTCTACAATTGCCTTCGCTGTCCTTTTTGGGTCGCTTGATTTAAATATCCCTGAACCTACAAATATTCCATCAGCACCTAATTGCATCATTAAAGCAGCATCAGCAGGAGTAGCTATTCCTCCAGCAGCGAAATTAACTACTGGCAGTTTCCCTTTTTGAGCTACTTCTTGTAAAAGTTCAAAAGGAGCGCCTAACTCTTTAGCTTTGGTCATCAGCTCTTCTTGGGGTAAATTCTTTAAAATTCTAATTTCACCCATTACCTGACGCATATGTCTAACTGCTTCTACAATATTACCTGTTCCCGGTTCACCTTTAGTCCTAATCATAGCCGCTCCTTCCCCTATTCTTCTTAAGGCTTCACCTAAATTTCTTGCTCCACAAACGAAAGGAACCTTGAAATTATTTTTATCTATATGGTAATTTTCATCAGCCGGAGTTAGTACTTCACTTTCATCAATATAATCTACTCCTAAAGCTTCTAAGACCTGAGCTTCCACAAAATGTCCAATCCTTGCTTTAGCCATTACTGGTATAGTTACCATATTCATTATCTCTTTTATGATCTTAGGATCAGCCATCCTGGCTACACCACCAGCTGCTCGAATATCAGCAGGAACCCTCTCTAAGGCCATAACTGCTACCGCTCCTGCTTCTTCCGCAATTTTTGCTTGTTCTGCGCTTACCACATCCATTATTACTCCACCTTTTAACATTTCAGCCAAACCTTTTTTTAATTTATAAGTACCCTTCTCTACCATGTACTTTATCCTCCTTTCTGATATTTTCTATTAATCTATTTATTATTATAATAGAAAAAAAATAGAAAAACAAATAATTACTTCTTTTTTATTTATTCTTTTCAAAAGTTAATGCGGCTAAATATTCATACATCTTCCAGCGTCTTAAAACTTCTTCCTGGGCTTGTTTTAGTAATTTTTTAGCAACTTCTGGATTAGTACGAGTAAGCATTTTATATCTATTTTCATTGTAGACATATTCTTCTAAAGGAATGCTCGGAGCTTTAGAATCTAATTGAAAAGGATTCTTCCCTTCTTTAGTAAGATCAGGATTATATCTTAGTAAGGGCCAGTATCCAGACTGGACCGCTAATTTCTGTTGTTCTAAACCATGAACCAAGTTATAGCCATGACTAATACAATGACTATAAGCTATAATAAGAGAAGGACCATTAAAGGCCTCTGCCTCCTGAAAAGCCTTAATCACTTGTGCATCATTGGCTCCCATAGCTACTCGAGCTACATACACATCTCCATAGGAAATTGCCATCATGGCTAAATCCTTTTTATAAGTTCTTTTACCGCTAGCAGCAAACTTAGCAATTGCCCCCAGAGGAGTTGCTTTAGACATCTGCCCACCAGTATTAGAATAAGTCTCAGAATCTAACACCAAAATATTAACCTTACGCCTTTGAGCAATAACATGATCTAATCCTCCATACCCGATATCATAAGCCCATCCATCTCCACCTACAATCCACACACTCTTTTTAGCCAGAACATCGATTAAACTAAGTAAATCTTCTGCTTCTGCTTTTTCTGTTTTTTTCAATTTTTTCTCTAAGACTTTTACTCTATCCCTCTGTTCTTGTAATCCCCTTTCGGTAGATTGATCCGCATTCTTAATTTCCCTAACTAAATCGTCACCTATTTCCGAAGAAAGTCTATCCACTAGTTCAAAAGCATATTCAACTTGTTTATCCAAGGCCAATCTCATCCCTAATCCAAATTCAGCATTATCTTCAAAGAGAGAATTAGACCAAGCCGGACCTCTCCCCTCTTTATTAAACGTCCAGGGAGTAGTAGGCAAGTTCCCTCCGTAAATAGATGAACATCCTGTAGCATTGGCTATAACAGCTCGATCCCCAAATAACTGACTTAAAAGTTTTACATAGGGGGTCTCACCACAACCAGCACAAGCACCAGAGAATTCAAAAAGAGGTTGTAAGTACTGGACATTTCTAACTGCATTAAGTTTTAGTTCCCTTCGGTCAACTTCTGGAATTTCTAAGAAAAATTCCCAGTTTTTAACTTCTTGTTCTCTAATAGGTGGTTGAGTAACCATATTTATAGCTTTTAAGTGGGGGTTGGTTTTATTTTTAGCTGGGCAATTCTCTACACAAAGACCACATCCAGTACAATCTTCAGGAGAAACTTGAAGAGTAAATTTCATTCCTTTAAATTGGGAATTTTTTGGATCAACAGATTTAAAACTATGCGGAGCAGAAGAAAGTAATTTTGGATCATAAACCTTTGCTCTAATAACTGCATGAGGACATACCATTACGCATTTTCCACACTGGATACAGGCATTAGGATCCCAGGTAGGAATTTCTTGAGCAATATTTCTCTTTTCCCATTGAGTAGTACCACTGGGGAAAGTTCCATCTGGAGAAAAGACACTAACGGGCAAATCATCTCCTTCACCAGCGATTATTTTTGCAGTTACTTTCTTTACAAATTCAGGTGCTTCTACCGGTATAAAAGAACGTTCACTTAATTTTTCAGTAGCCTTGTCAGGAATTTTCACTTCATGCAAGTTAGTAAGAGCATTGTCTACGCCAGCAAAATTAGTATTTACTATTTTTTCACCCTTTTGACCGTAAGTCTTCTCTATAAAATTTTTTATAGCTTTTGTGGCCTGTTTAATAGGAATAATATTACTTAAAGAGAAAAAACAAACTTGCATTATAGTATTAATCCTACCCCCTAAGCCTACTTCTTTGGCAATTTTAAAAGCATCAATTACAAATAAACGTAGTTTCTTCTCGATAATAGTCTGTTGAACTGAATAAGGTAGATGGTCCCACACCTCGAGAGCAGAATAAGGACTATTCAGTAGAAATACAGCACCTGGTTGAGCAGTTTTTAATACATCATAACGTTCTAAAAAAGAGAATTGATGACAGGCTACAAAATTTGCCCGATTAACTAAATAAGTAGAATGGATAGGAGTTGGGCCAAATCTCAGATGAGAGATAGTAAGTGAACCAGCTTTTCGAGAGTCATAGACAAAATAACCTTGAGCATAATTATCAGTTTCTTCACCAATAATTTTTATAGAATTTTTATTTGCCCCTACCGTTCCATCTGAACCAAGACCATAAAAAACTGCTCGAGTTCTATCCGTTGGTTCTATGGAAAAATCGGGGTTATAAGAAATACTAGTATGAGTTAAATCATCATTTATCCCGATAGTAAAATGATTCTTAGGAATATCCTTTTTCATCTCATCAAATAATCCCTTGATCATAGCTGGGGTAAATTCTTTAGAAGAAAGACCATATCTCCCTCCAATTATCTTAGGGGTATCTTTAAAATGAGATATTCCCATAGATACGCCTTCTTGAATTGCGGTTACTATATCAGTATACAGGGGTTCTCCAATACTCCCCGGTTCCTTGGTACGATCTAAAGTACTTATAATTTTTACAGTTCTCGGGAGTGAATTAATAAAATGTTTAACCGAAAATGGTCGGTAAAGACGTACTTTTATTAAACCAACTTTTTCTCCTTGTTTCATCAGGTACTCTACTGTTTCTTCTGCTGTCTCAGCTCCTGACCCCATTAATACAATAATTATTTCAGCATCTTCTGCCCCAAAATATTGAAATAATTCGTATCTTCTTCCTACCACTTTCTCAAATTTATCCATAACTTTCTGCACCAGATCAGGGCAGGTAAGATAATAAGAGTTAACTGTCTCCCGAGCTTGAAAGAATACATCCGGATTTTGGGCTGTACCTCTAATAAAAGGACGATCAGGAGAAAGTGCTCTTTTTCGATGAGCCCTTACTAAATCATCATTAATTAAAGATCTCATATCTTCTGGGGTTAAGAGTTCAACTTTAGATTCTTCATGCGAAGTACGAAAACCATCAAAGAAATGAAGAAAAGGCACTCGAGATTCCAGGGTTGCTGCTTGAGCAATTAAAGGAAAATCCATAGCTTCCTGCACCGAGTTAGATGCAAGTAAAGCAAAACCGGTCCCTCTGGTGGCCATTACATCACTATGATCACCAAAGATGGAAAGGGCCTGACAGGCCACCGAACGAGCGGCAACATTAAATACAGTAGAAGTTAATTCTCCGGCAATTTTAAACATGTTTGGAATCATTAATAATAGCCCTTGAGATGCTGTAAAAGTGGTAGTAAGAGCCCCTCTTTGCAAGGATCCATGAGTAGCTCCCGAGGCACCTCCTTCACTTTGCATTTCGGTTATCTGAGGAACCGTCCCCCAGATATTTGGCTTTCCCTCAGCGGCCCAAAGGTCAGCAAGTTCACCCATCCCTGAAGAAGGAGTAATGGGATATATAGTTACCACTTCGTTTAAGTGATACGCTGTATGGGCTGCTGCAGTATTCCCGTCGATAGTAACTTTTTTTCTATTCATCACGCTATACCTCCATTTTTTAAAATACTATTTAGGTTTATAAACTAAAACCTCTTTATTCTATCACCAATAAATCAAAATACTCAATTTCAAAAAAACTATAAAATTAGAAAAATACATTTAATTATTCTAATAGATAGATCATCACCTTTTCTAATTATTTAATTTTTTGTCTACCCATTAAAGCTTGAGTCAAAGTCACTTCATCGGCAAATTCTAAGCTTCCCCCTATAGGGACGCCATACGCAATACGGGTTACCTTTATATTTAAAGGCTCAATTAATCTATTTAAATAAGAAGCAGTAACTTCTCCCTCAATATTAGGATTAGTCGCTAATATTATCTCTTTTATCTTTTCAGTCTTTAACCTTTTTAGTAGACTATCTATTTTTAGATTTTCCGGCTCAATCCCATCTAAGGGAGAAATTGCGCCTTCTAAAACATGATATAAACCTTTATATTCACCCGTATTTTCTATGGCAATCAAATCCCTTACCTTTTCTACGACACATATAATAGATTTATCTCTATTAATATTCTGGCAAATTTCACATACTTCTTGATCAGTTATATTACCACAAATTGAACAATGTTTAACTTTTTCTTTCGCTTCTAATATTGCCTTGGCTAAACTGGCCACTCTTTCCGAAGAATTCTTTAAAATATAAAAAGCCAATTTTTGAGCAGTCTTAGGACCGATCCCAGGCATTTTAGAAAATTCATCAATTAATCTGGCTAAAGGTTTAGTGTACCTAAAAGACACCCTATTTTCTCCTTTTAAAATAAACCGGGAACGTTAATACCCCCGGTTAATTTAGCTATTTCCTGAGCAGCTAATTCTTTTGATTGGCGTATTGATTCATTAACAGCTGCTAAAATTAGATCTTCTAACATTTCTTTTTCCTTGGCATCTATCACATCTGGCTCGATTTTAATTTCTTTTATCTCTTGTTGGCCATTAATTATTATTTCTATTATCCCTCCACCAGAGGAAACTTTTATCTCTTTTTGAGCTAATTCTTCTTTAGCTTCCTCCATCTTTTTCTGCATTATTTGGGCTTGTTTCATTAGAAATTTCATATCCATTATTACTACCTTCCTTCCTCCCCTCTTTAAAATTTTCTATTTTTTCCTCAATAATCGTCCCTTTAAATAAACTTAATGATTCTTTAAGCAATAAATTATCTTCTGAAATCTTATTATTACTTATTTTTTTAACCTTATCTTTTTCCACGGTTACCCTTTCTTCTATTTCTTCTTCCCCTTCATTTTTTGGCTCAGTAACTTTTCTCTTATTTTCCAATTCTACCTCTAATGAAGAGGGATCCTCTTCACCATCATCATTAATAATGCATTCTATAGCTAACGGTCTACCCATCTCTTCTTTAATTAATTCTTGTAATAAAATCTTGTTATTTTTCTTTTCTAAACTCTCTTTATGAAAGATATATTTTTTATTAAATCCGATGATTAGTTTATCATTTTCTATGGTAATTAAATTGTTAACTATGATAAAAGAATAAACAGACATTTTAGTTTTTTTAAGCTTATTTAAAATTATGGGCCAAACTTGATTTAAATCTAAATTAGTGGACACTTCTTTAGTTTGAATAAAGGAACCCTCTTTAGTCTTATTTTGAATCTTCTTCTTTGGTGGTATTTCTTCTCTCGTTTTTACTTTTAGGTTATCTGATTTTACTATATCTTGGTTTTTAGATAAATCTAAATAACCCTCATCTTGGTCTTTTTCAATCTCTTTTGAAGAATAGTCCTCTCCTGCAGTAAATTTAAGAACTAACATTTCCAATAAAATCCAGGGGTTATGGGTATACTTCATCTTTCTTTCTACTTCAGCCAGATAATCAACCATATTAAATAGTTTTCCCAATTTAATTAATTTAGATTGTTTTAATAAGCGTTCTCTATCTTCGGTAAATATCCCCTGAAAATTTAATACTTCTGGTTTGCAAACCTTTATTAAAGACAAATTATGAACATATTCCATTAAATTTTTTATAAATTGAGAAGCATCTCCTCCTAAATCAGCTATTCGGTTAACTATTTCTATCCCTTTAACTGTATTATGATTAATTATGGTGTCTACAAAGTTAAAAAAAACATCTTCTTCAATTATTCCTAACACCTCTCTAACCTTTTGCAAAGTTATCTCTTTACCACAATAAGCAATTATTTGATCTAAAATACTTTCCGCATCGCGCATCGAACCGGTTGAACTTCGAGCTATTATATTTAAAGTCTGACCATCTATTTCTAATTTTTCATCTTTAATAATCATCTTTAACTTATTTATAATATCTTCTAAAGAAATTCTTCTAAAATTAAACCACTGACAGCGGGATAAAATAGTATTAGGAATTTTATGAGGAGCAGTAGTGGCAAATATGAAAACTACATGTGAGGGAGGCTCCTCTAAAGTTTTTAATAAGGCATTAAAAGCCTCTGTAGTTAGCATATGTACTTCATCAATAATATATACCTTATATTTTCCTTCTGCCGGAGCAAACTTTACTTTATTTCTCAAATCCCTAATATCATCGATTCCCCGGTTAGAGGCTCCGTCTATTTCTATCACATCCATAGAATACCCTTCGGTAATTCTAATACATCTCTCACATTTATTGCAAGGGTGAGGAGTGGTACCCTTTTCACAGTTTAGTGATTTAGCTAAAATACGAGCAGTAGTAGTCTTCCCTACTCCTCGTGGACCAGAAAAAAGATAAGCATGAGAAATTCTATTTAAAGAAATTGCATTTATTAAAGTTTGGGTAATATGTTTCTGCCCAATTATATCTTCAAAAACCTGTGGTCTCCATTTTCGATAAAGTGATTGGTATGCCATAAATACTCCCTAATAACATTCTTTAATTCAAGATAGTCAGATATTTTTTTTCTTAGAAAAATACCCAATTTTTACTTTACTTTGGTTAATGATTAAGGTTTAGTGACCGTGCACCTACCTCCGACTTACCTCTCTAAGCGATACTAAAGCAGTTTGCTCCAATCAGGTTTACCTGTGGCACCAAAGAGATTTGCTTACCGCTGCTTCTTTCCAGATCTGACGGAGTTCACAATTCTTTGTCGCGCAGGGCCCAATCTTCATCACTACTTACCTTAGCCAGCCTTAAAAAGATTAAACCTCGAGTAGGAATTCAACCCTGCTAGAGCGGATTGCAGGTTACAGGGCACCGCTATCTCCCCGTTTAGCACGATCACCTAATTTAATTTTAATCTGGCGGAGAGGGCGGGATTCGAACCCGCGTGACAGCTTATGGCCGCCTAATCGCTCTCCAGGCGATCCCGTTATGACCACTTCGGTACCTCTCCTCATCTATCTAATAAATAATAAACCTAATATCTATTAGTGTCAAAATATTTTTCAATTAAATCTTTTTAATTACAGCCACTAAAGTTTATACTAAATTATATTAACTGGTTACTACCCAAAAAGTGCCTATACTCTACCAATAACATCAAACAATATATTTAGTGATTTAAAAAATAAAGAGTTTATGGAAAACCATAAACTCTTTATTTTACCTTTTTATTAATTTAAAATTTTAGCAACTTTAATTATTTAATATGATGAATTTTTCTTTCTGCTTTTATATTCTTTTTACAAACTGCTTCATTAATTAAATATTTTGCTTTATTTTTCTCAATATTACAAACAACACTAATTTCACCTTCTAAAATTTTATTAGCTCTCTCATACAGACCCTTTTCTGTAGAAGATAATTTTTCTCTACTATCTCGATGAATATAATTTTTTACAACTTGAGCCACTTTGAGAATATCACCACTATCCACCATTTCGGTTTGAGATTTTATCCTCTGCTTATAATTTCCGTCCATTTCATCGTCCATTTTTCCACTCAAAACATTTAATACCTCTGGTACAGTTTTTGGATCAATAATATACCTTAAACCAATTTCTTCAGCCTTGTTAACTGGAACCATTAAAGTCATTTCATTTACCATTAATTTTAAAATATAGTATTTTTCTTTTTTCCCCAATACTTTCTTTTCTTCTATATTCTTAACATTTCCAACTCCAAAAGCCGGATGAGATACCTTATCCCCAATTTTAAACATTTTTTTGGATTAGTTAACCCATTCCTCCCTTCCCATTTTATATTTTCGAATAAAAAATAACTATAGGTATATTTTTTTATTTTTTATTTATATTATTTTGTTTATATTATATCATTTTTTAATAAAAAGTCAAAACAACCCTGGACGGTATATTGTCATTTATTATACTATTAAACAATCTAGAGAGAAAAAATAGCTGGAATTACTAAAATGAATGAAGTATTAAATTAAAATAGTCGGTAGAAATTCTAACTTTTATATTATTTAAGAAAATAAATGACAAGCTATATAATGTATATTTTTGAAACATTTTAGTTCTGGTTCTACTTCTTTACATCTAGTTTTCACATAAGGGCATCGGGTATGGAATCGGCATCCGGAAGGAGGATTTACAGGACTGGGAACATCGCCCATCAAAATTTGACCTTTTCTTCTAAGTTTAGGATCGGGGATAGGTATGGCAGAAAGTAATGCCTTGGTATAAGGATGTTGAGGGTTATCAAATAATTCTTTTTTAGGTGCGCTCTCTACTATTTTACCTAAATACATTACTGCCACTCTATCACAGATATGTTTTATTACGCTTAAATCATGAGCTACAAATAAAAGGGTAAGTCCAAATTCTTTCTGTAAATCCTGTAATAAATTAATTATCTGGGCTTGAATGGAAACATCCAGAGCAGATACACATTCATCGGCAACTATAAACTCTGGGTTAGTAGCTAAAGCTCTGGCAATCCCTATTCTCTGCCTCTGACCACCACTAAATTCATGAGGGTATCTATTTATCTGGTCTGATAGAAGACCAACCTTTCCCATAATTTCTATCACTTTCTCTTCTTGTTCTTTTCTGGGAATAATCTTATGTATTTCCATAGGTTCAGCAATAGTTGAACCTATAGTCATTCTGGGATCAAGAGAGCCAAAGGGATCCTGATAGATAATCATCATTCTTTTTCTGAATTTCAATAGCTCTTTTCTTTTTAAATGGGTAATATTCTGACCCTTAAAAAAGATACTGCCAGCAGTAGGGTCTAAAACACGCAAAATAGTCTTTCCACAAGTAGTTTTTCCACATCCTGATTCTCCCACTAACCCTAGAACCTCTCTTTTTTCTATATAAAAACTTACCTTATCTACGGCTCTAACTGCTTCTTTTTTCCCGAAAATACCTTTACTGGTCCAGAACCATTTTTTTAGATTTTTAACTTCTACCAATTTTTCCATTCTACTTATTTGCTCCTTTTAACTAAATGACATCTCACCAGATGAGAATTTTCTACCTCTATCAGTTCTGGCATCTCTTCCACACATCTTTTAAAACTGAAATCACATCTGGGATGAAATGGACATCCTGAAGGCAAATCAAGGAGATTGGGGACTAAGCCCTTAATGGTATCCAGACGTTCTACTTCTAGATCTAATCTTGGCATTGATTTATGTAATCCCCGAGTATAAGGATGAAGTGGATTATAAAAGAGTGTATCTACATTGGTATATTCCACTATATGCCCGGCATACATTACCGCTACATAGTCACACATTTCGGCGATTACTCCCAGATTATGAGTTATTAACATCACCGAGGCACCAAACTTATCTTTTAAATCATTAATTAATCTTAAAATCTGGGCTTGAATGGTAACATCCAGGGCAGTGGTAGGTTCATCGGCAATAAGCAAAGTAGGATTACAGGATAGAGCCATCGCAATCATCACTCTCTGTCTCATTCCACCTGATAACTGATGAGGATAATGATCAATTCTCTTCTCTGCATCAGGTATTCCTACAATTTTTAATGCCTCTATGGCCTTTTTTTTGGCCTCATCTTTATTTAACCCCTGATGCAATTGAATAGCTTCCACAATTTCATGACCGATAGTAAATACTGGGTCTAATGAAGTCATAGGTTCCTGGAAAATCATAGATATTTTTTTACCTCTTATCTTCCTAATTTCTTTCTCATTTAATTTTAAGAGATTTTTACCTTCGAACCAGATTTCTCCACTCACTATCTTTCCTGGGGGATTAGGAATCAGTCTCATAATAGAAAGGGCAGTAACGCTCTTACCGCAACCTGACTCCCCCACTAAGCCAAGGGTTTTTCCTTGATTGACACTAAAACTAACTTCATCTACAGCTTTTACTGTACCTTCGTGAGTGAAAAAATAAGTTTTTAAGTTTTTTACTTTAAGTAATTCTTTCATATCCCTCTCTATCCTGTACCACTATTAAGTTTTAAGTCGCGGATCTAATATATCTCGTAAACCATCTCCTAATAGATTCAATCCTAATACTGAAAACAATATGGCAATACCAGGGAAGGTCGCCGCCCACCAGGCGCCACTTATAATATAAGAATAACTTTTAGAAAGCATTGCTCCCCATTCCGGAATAGGAGGTTGAGCACCTAAACCTAAGAAACCAAGAGCTGCACAATCCAAAATAGCTGAAGCCAACATTAAGGTTCCATAGACAATAACTGGGGCTATACTGTTAGGCAGAACATGGCGAAAAATAACTCTCCCATCACTGGAGCCCATTGCTTTTTGGATTTCGATGTATTCCATCTCCTTAATGTATAGTACTGA
Source organism: Candidatus Infernicultor aquiphilus (assembly GCA_002782675.1). Classification (GTDB taxonomy): domain Bacteria; phylum Atribacterota; class Phoenicimicrobiia; order Phoenicimicrobiales; family Phoenicimicrobiaceae; genus Infernicultor; species Infernicultor aquiphilus. The sequence continues at coordinate 684 of PFIP01000170.1, read as the reverse complement.
ACTCCTGATAATCCTGGCCATCTGAGGGGTATAAACTATACCTATAGCGATCATTGCTTTATCTAACCCTTGTCCAATTACGGCTACAATTACAATTGCCAATAGCAAGGCAGGAAAGGCAAACATAATATCTACTATTCTCATAATTAGAGCATCCACCCATCCTCCATAATAACCGGCGATTACCCCAAAAGTTATACCTAATATCATAGCAATTCCTACTGCTACAAAACCTGCACTCAAGCTGACTCGGGAACCATAAATAATTCTGCTCAACACACATCTCCCCAAGCTATCAGTTCCCAGGGGCGCTCCTTCTATTCCCTTTTCACTCCAAAATCCCGGTTTTAATTTATTAGCCAGCTGAGGAGGAGAAGGATTAGGATCATTGGGGGCAATATAATTTGCCAGCAAAGCACACATAACAATTATAATTACAATTACCAGACCAAAGAGAGCTGATTTATTGTATTTAAGTCTTCTTATTAATTCTTGGGTCTTAGTTTCTATTTTTCTCTCCATTTCATTCTACCTATACCTTTATTCGGGGATCAATATACACATACAAAATATCGGTTATTAAATTTACCATTACAAACATAAAAGCAAAAAAAAGTAAAGAACCCTGTACCGCAGGGTAATCCCTCATACCCACTGCTTTTACTACATATCTGCCTATTCCCG
>PFIP01000125.1 GCA_002782675.1 Candidatus Infernicultor aquiphilus | reverse complement strand
ATATTTTAACCAGGAAGACCAATAAAGAGAAGCTCAAAGAAGAATAACTATTTCTATTAAATTCTATCAAAATATAGTTGAATATAGAAATTAAAATTTACAAAAAGAAATAACTATATCTCTTTTTGTAAAAAAAATCTAAAACAGGAAAGGAGGTGAAAAAAAATGGCAGTAGAAAAAGCAATCGCTTCTTCCAGTTTGGTAGAAGTCATTGACCGAATTCTGGACAAGGGTGTAGTAGTTGATGCATGGGTAAGAGTCTCTTTAGTAGGAATTGAACTTCTCGCTATAGAAGCAAGAGTAGTAATAGCATCAGTGGAAACTTACCTAAAGTATGCTGAGGCAATAGGCCTTACTGCAACCGCTGCAGCATAGGATCCTATTTAAGTTAAGCTAACTTAGGGGGGAATTTTGCCGAAATATCCTCAAAAAACTTAGGGTATTTAAACGAGTACATTCCGCCAAGATTCCCATTTTTTTGAAAAAGGTGAGGGTTGATCAGATGGAAAAAATATTAAAAGATATTGTTACTTCTTATGATAATGGAATTTCTGAGGTGAAAACTATTATCGAGAATACCTATCAGGTGTTAGAAGAGTATCAAAATGATATAGTACAATCTAAGGAAGATAGGGAGAAAATAAAGGCTCAGTTGCGAGAGGCCTTAACTAATCAACAGCACCTAAGAAGAAAAGATTTCGACCAGATGATCGAAAAAATATCGGGAGGAATAACTAATCGAAAGGAAGAAATTGAGAAAAACCAGCATATAATTAGAGAAGAATTAAGAGGTTATCTTGATCAGCAGAAAGATATTGCTGCTAATTTAAGAGAAAGATTGGCTAAGTTTACTGACCATCTTAAAGAGAATGAATCTAATAGATTAAGAGATTTTAAAATTTTTCTAAAAGACCTTCAAACACAACAAGAGAAAAGAGGAGAAGAAGTTAGGAAAATGTTAGAGGGTTTTCGGAAGGAATTGGAAGTTTATAGAGCTGAACAGATGCTGATGTCTCAAACTTTAAGAGACCTTCTAAGTAAAGGAAACTCTTTAAGAATAAGGGATTTTAAAGTAGCAATTTCAGAGATTCAAGCTCAACAGAGGGAAAGGAAAGCTCTCTGGCAAGAGGAAAGGAAAAAAGTTATAGAGACTTTAGCTGGTTTTCGTCTGAAAAGTAAAGAGTTTTAAAAATTTAAGTTGAGTCTAAAAGTAAAGGAGGAATAAAAAAATGAGGATTAAAGAAGAGATGGAAAAGTTAGGTGAGGAGATTATAGGTTCCTATGATGTAAGAGTAGAAAAGATTGAACAGCTAAAAAAAGAAACAGAGGAGACGTTAAAGAGTAGTCGAGATTTGTTAAATAATTTTCGAAATGTTCATAAAAAAATGAGTCTTGAACAAAGAGAAAATTTATCTAAATACAAAGAGAATCTCGAAGGTGAGGTTAAGGATATGCTAAAGGGATTTCGTCTCTCCCTGGAAAAGATAGGAAGTGATTTGAGAAAAGATTTAGCTAAAGGCGTAGAGAGGAGAAAAGCCGAGGTAGGTAAGACTTTAGAGGATACTCAGAAGATGATGAATGAATTTAAAATTTCCCGGATTCAAATGAGTAAGGAATTAAAGGAAAACTTAACCACTGGTGTAGAGAGGAGAAAAGAGGAGGTAAGTAAGACCTTAGATGATGCTAAGAAGATGATGGATGACTTCAAAGTCTCTCACAGCCAGATGAGTAAGGAGTTAAAGAAGAATTTAACCAAGTCTAATCAGGGGATAAAAAGTGAAGTAAGTAGAATGTTGAATGATTTCCGTAGTACCCAAGATAAGCTAAGAGCTGATTTAGAGAAGGCCTCATTGTCTTGGCAACAAACGGCTTCTACCCTGCAAGAAAAGAGAAGCGGAGTAAAGCCCATCCCTAAAGTACCAGAAAAAAAGATAGTAAAAAAAGAGCTTCCTAAACCAGAACAAAATCAAATTAAGGAGGATTTGAGCGATAAACAAAAAACCTTAGCCTTGATTAAAAAACATCCCGAGGGAATAAAACTTTCTGGAATTGGTGAAGTGCTGGGAAAAGATTGGAGATGGTATATAGTAACAGTTAAGGAACTTATGGAAGAAAATAAAATCCGAAAAGAAGAGAATTTATATTACCCTATATAATATACGAAAAACTGGATAGGTAAGGTGGATAAAGGAGGTGTATATGAAGCACGAAAGTTTAGTTGCTATAAAAACATTTCGAGATTTTAGGACCGGTTTAGAAAATAGGAGCGAACGAAAGATTAAAACTACTAATTCCTTATGCAGAACCAAAAAAGAGCAAAAGATTCTTGAATCACTTCTAGATGATCAGGAATTAAATCAAGCAATTCAAAAAGATATACAAAGATTTGCCCAGCAAGATTTAGCTATAAAAAAATCTCAAGAAAAAATCCTAAAAATCAGGGATAAATTAGCTAAGACCGTAAATAAAAATAGACAGGTTTTAGAATGGAGACAAAAATTACAAAAGGGGAGTTGGGGAAAAGATCATTCTTCCCCTCAAAAGATTAACCGGAATTTTAAACCTTCGAATTTTAAAGAATTAAAGATTGATTTTTAACCAGTGAGGTGATTAATGATTATGGTAACCAGAGGCACAACTGTTTTGAAAGCTCGTGCACTACCAAATTTTGTGGAAACAAAGTTTGTAAAGGAGGTAACGGTACGAGCTTTAGGGTATATTAAGGCTGGCTTTCCCCTTCATTTCCGGGGACCTTCGGGAACAGGGAAAACTACTCTTGCCCTGCATCTAGCCAGTATAATTGATCGACCGGTGGTTATGATTCATGGAGATGAAGAATTTACTACCTCCGATTTAGTGGGGGGAGAGCAAGGTTATCGCAGCAGGAGAGTGGTGGACAATTTTATCCATTCGGTGATGAAAGCTGAGGAAGATGTTCAGAAAAGCTGGGTAGACAATCGTTTGACCGTGGCAGTTGAGCATGGACTTATCCTTATTTATGATGAATTCACTCGTTCTCGTCCAGAAGCCAATAATGTTCTACTTTCCATTTTACAAGAAAAAATGATGGGTTTGCCCTCCGCTCGGGGAGGTGGTGATTATTTAAAGGTTCACCCTGATTTTATAGCCATCTTTACCAGTAATCCCGAAGAGTATGCTGGTGTTCACCGAAGTCAAGATGCCCTGAGGGATAGAATGATTACTATGGATTTAGATTATTTCGATAGAGAGACGGAGATTGCTATCACCAAAGCTAAGTCTGATCTATCTTACAATGATGCAGCAAAAATTGTAGATATTGTAAGAGACCTTCGAGTTTCCGAAGAATGTGAATTTAGACCTACTATCCGGGGTTGTATTATGATTGCTAAAAGCTTAAGCACTTTAGGTGGTTTGGTAAGTGCTAAGAATAAGATTTTTAGAGAAATTTGCCAGGATATTTTAGCCTCGGAGACCAGTCGCATCGGGAGCAGTATTAACCAAGTAAAAGTGAAAAATTTAGTAAAGGTTCTGATCGATAAACACTGCTGATCAAGTAATACTTTAGTACCATTTTGGGCTCTGCCGATTCTTGAAGAAATAGGGGGGAAGCCTTCTGGCTAATTATGAAAAGTGAAGATTCATTTTTGGAGATAGTAAATATAAACTTAAAAGAATATAAGGAAAAAAAAATAAGAGATAGGGGAATAGTAAATTGGTTAGAGCAGGGAATAACCGAATTTCAAAAAAAGGAAGAGAAAGAAGAGGAGGGAAAACTAAAAAGATTGAATGGGGCTTCCCTGGGAGTTCTTGCTCGGAGAATAATGGCCCGAGAATGGGCTAAAATAAGGAGAAGAAGGTCACCTCAAAGTTATATTTTCTCTTTAGAACAAGAAATAATGCATCGGAAGGAGAAGATATAATGGCAGAAGAAGGTAAATATATTTATTGTATCATCGGTACTAACGAGGGAAGAAACTTTGGTCCGATAGGAATTGGTGGAAGAGGAGAGATAGTATCTACCATTGGCTATGAGGATCTCAGTGCAGTCATTAGCAACTCCCCCCTGGATAAATATGTGGTAAATAAAGAAAATTTAATTGCTCATGAAAAAGTTGTTGAAGAGGTGATGAAGAATTATACCGTCCTTCCAATGAGATTTTGCACGGTGGCAAGTAGTGCTGAGGAAGTTCGAAATCTTTTAAGAAAAAGATATTTGGAACTCAAAAACTTATTAAAGGATATGGATAATAAGATAGAGTTAGGAGTAAAGGCTTTCTGGAAAGAGATGAAAGTTATTTTCCAGGAGATGGTAGATGAAGACAAAAAAATTAAGTCTCTCAAAGAAAAAATAGCTAAAAAATCCCTTAAAGAAAGTTATACCGAGGGAATAAAATTAGGAAAAATAGTAAAGGCCGCTTTAGAGGTGAAAAGAGATAAGGAAGGCCAGGAGATAATAAATGTTTTAAAAAGAATCTCTTATAATTTTCACCTCCATGAAACGGAAGGTGATGAGATGCTAATAAATGCTGTTTTTTTAGTGGATAGAGCCCGAGAAAGAGAATTTGATAATCAGATACATGAATTAGTATCCAAGTATTCCCCAAGAGTGAAATTTAAGTATATTGGGCCAACTCCACCCTATAATTTTGTAAATTTAAACCTAAAATAAAACGAAAAGGAGTGAAAGAAATGGCCGAAAAAGAAAAAAAGGAAGAAAAAGAAGGCCAAGAATTTGACTTTGATCTGGGAAAAGTGAAATTCGGAGGAATATTTAAGGGAATTAGTGACTTGATTAGCTTGGCAGACAAGGTAACTAAAGAAGCTGGAGAAATTAAAAAATTTGGTGAAATTAAAGGGTTACCTAAAGAGGCAAAAGGTATTTATGGTTTTAGCATAAAAACTTTAGCCGGAGGAAAACCCCTGGTAGAGACCTTTGGTAATATTAAGAAAACTCCTAAAGGTCCTACTGTCGAGGAAGAAAGAGAGCCCCTTACCGATGTCTTTGACGAAAAGGAGGAGGTTCGGGTCTATGCTGAAATACCCGGCGTAAATGAGGAGGATATAAAGTTAGATTTAAAGGGGGATATCCTTGATATTTTAGCGAAAAGCGGAGATAGAAAATACCATAAAGAAATATTGCTTCCCGTAAAAGTTAAGTCTGAAACTCTTATCTCGAGTTATAAAAATGGTATCTTAGAAGTAAAAATAAGGAAATTTTAGCTAATGAAAAAAGACCTTGTAACTTTAACCCTAAAAATAAAAGAGACCTTGCCAAAAGATGTAGGCAGGGCAATTGCCAGGATTGATCCAGCAGACATGAAAACACTTGAAGTTGAAGCAGGGGATATCATAGAGATTGAAGGTAAAAGAAAAACGCCTGCGAAAGTAATGCCCTGTTATTCCGAAGATAGGGGTAAAAAGATTATTCAAATGGATGGAATATCAAGAGAGAATGCCCAAATTAGTTTAGATGAAAAGGTAAAGATTTACAAAGTTGGCTATAAACCGGCTAATAAAATTACGCTCTTGCCCTTAACTATCTCAAGCCTTCTTCAAAGAGATGAGGATACTAAATATATCGGCTCACTTATAGGAGGCCTCCCGGTGACTTCTGGTGATAGAGTTAGGGCCACTCTTTTTGGGTCAAGGTCGTGCGAATTTAAAGTATTAGATACTTTACCTGAAGGGATAGTCTTGATAGATTCCACTACTTTAATAAGGATAAAAACAAAAGAGGTGGGAGAAAGTAGAACAATAAAGCTAACCTACGAAGATATTGGCGGGCTTAGTACCCAAATTCAAAGAATCAGAGAAATGATAGAACTTCCTCTAAGATATCCTCAAGTATTTGAAAGATTGGGAATTGATCCACCAAAAGGTGTTTTACTCTATGGGCCCCCGGGGACAGGAAAAACATTAATCGCCCGGGCAGTGGCTAATGAAACTTCTGCTTACTTTACTCATATAACCGGCCCAGAGATTATGGGCAAATTCTATGGTGAGAGTGAGGCTCGTTTAAGAAAGGTATTTGAAGATGCTCAGAATCATACTCCAGCTATAATCTTTATCGATGAGATAGATTCTATTGCCCCTAAAAGAGAAGAGATGGGTGGAGAAAAACAGGTGGAACGGAGAGTCGTAGCTCAGCTTTTAGCTTTAATGGATGGATTAGAATCCCGAGGACAGGTTATAGTTATAGGGGCGACCAATATTCCTAATACTTTAGACCTAGCCTTAAGAAGGCCAGGTAGATTTGATCGAGAAATTTCTATTCCTATTCCTGATAAAAATGGAAGATTAGAAATCCTACAGATTCATACCAGAGGAATGCCTTTGGCAGAAAATGTCAGGTTAGAAAGGTTAGCTGAGATTACTCATGGTTTTGTAGGTGCGGATTTAGAAGCACTGGCAAGGGAAGCGGCAATGTCGGCTTTAAGAAAGATTTTGCCAAAAATTGATTTTGAAATGGCAGATATTCCTTATGAGACGTTACTAAAATTGGAAGTAACCATGGATAATTTTATAGAGGCGATGAAAGAGGTTGAACCTTCAGCGATCAGGGAATTCTTTGTGGAAGTGCCAGATGTCAAATGGGAAGATGTGGGCGGGCTTGATAACATAAAAGAAGAACTGAAAGAAGCAGTAGAATGGCCGTTGAAATATTCTGAGGTGTTTAAAAAAGCTAATACAAATCCCCCTAAAGGAATTTTACTCTATGGCTCGCCGGGCACAGGAAAGACTTTACTGGCTAAAGCAGTGGCTAATGAAAGCGGAGTTAATTTTATTTCTATAAAAGGTCCCGCTCTTATATCCAAGTATGTGGGAGAAAGTGAAAAGGCCATTCGTGAGGTATTTAAGAAAGCAAAACAGGCTTCCCCCACAATTTTATTTTTTGATGAGATTGATGCCATAGTTCCCAAGAGGAGTTCTGCGAGCACAGACTCACATGTGACAGAACGGGTGCTAAGTCAATTTTTAACTGAATTGGATGGGATTGAGGAACTTAAAGGAGTGCTTGTTTTAGCCGCCACCAATAGATTGGATTTGGTTGACTTAGCATTACTCCGAAGTGGAAGATTTGATCTTTTACTTGAATTGCCTACCCCGGATGAAAAAACCAGGGAAGAAATATTTAAAATTCATACTAAAAATAAGCCACTTGCTGAAAATGTTGATTTGAAAAATTTAGTCAGAGAGACTGAAGGTAAGGTGGGTTCTGATATTGAGCTTATTTGTAGAAAGGCAGCTATGTTTGCTATTAGGGAATACCTAAGTAAGAAACAAGATATCAGCAACCCTGATAACCGGAAACCAAAGTTTAATATTTCAAGGAAGCATTTTACAGAGGCTATTAAATTGATAAGAGAGCAAGAAAACAAAAAGAAGACTTAAAAAATGGGGGAGGTTATTTATGGGTAAAAAAGGAGTATGTATATACGGAATTATAAATTCTAATAGTGCCTCGGACCTTTTTACCCCCAAGGATTCTTATAGAAAAGAAAATGTATACACCATTCCTTATCAGGATGTCTCGGCAGCAGTAAGTAACTCTGAGATAATTGACTTTACTTATAGTAGCAAGGATATCTCGGCGCAGCTGTTAGTTTGGCATCAAAAGGTTATTGAAAAAATTATGAGCTTAAAATATACCATTATTCCGGTTAGATTAGGGACTTTTGCTGTAGATGAAGCTGAAGTAAAAGATATTTTAAGTAAAGGATACAGTCTTATAAAAGGTGTAATGGAAAAGACAAGAGATAAAATAGAGACTGATGTCGTTGCGACATGGACTGATTTTAATTCAATCCTTAAAGAAATTGGAGAAGAGGAAGAAATTAAGAAATTGAAAGAAAAAATTTTAACTAATCCTAAAAGGATAACTGTAGATGATCAGATGAAAGTAGGGGTTATGATTAAAAAAGCATTGGATAAAAAAAGAGAAAAATATGCTCTTCAAATACAGACTTTTTTAAATAATTACTGCACGGCTTTTAAAGTTCATGAACTTATGGATGATAGGATGGTTATTAATGTAGCTTGTTTAATAAATATAGGCGAGCAAAAAGATTTTGATAGAAAAGTAGGGGAGATAAATACTAAATTTGCGGAGAAATTAAATTTTAGATGTGTTGGTCCACTTCCTCCTTATAGTTTTTACACGCTTGAGATAAAGAAAATGCAATTTGAAGAAATAGATTGGGCAAAAAAGAAACTCAGGCTTTCGGATGATTTCGCAACTAAAAATGAGGTAAAAAAGGTTTATAGGAAATTAGCCTTTTCTTTCCATCCGGATAGAAATCCAAATATTCCCGGAATAGAAAAAGAATTTGATGAATTAACTAAGGCTTACAGGATACTTGATGACTATTGCGGGGCTTGTAAACAGGCGGGTAAAGAAGATAGCTTATCTTTTAGTGAGGAAGAATTTGAAAAGAACAAAATATTAGTTAAGGTAAAAGACTGAAATGGAAAAAGAAGGAAAATATATCTATTGTATCATCGGCACAAAGCAGGAAAGGAATTTTGGGCCTCTAGGTATAGGTGGCAGAGGTGATGAGGTTTTAACTATCGGTTATGATGATCTAAGTATGGTGGTAAGCAGCTATCCTATGACCAAATTTATTGTGAGTCGTGAGAATATGTTAGCCCATATGAGGGTAATTGAAAAAGTGATGAATGAATTTGATAGCGTGCTTCCAGTCAGGTTCGGTACCGTTGCCTCTAATGCAGATGAGATAAGGAATCTTTTAGATAGAAGATTGCGAGAATTTAGGAGTCTTTTGAGAAATATGGATCACAAGGTAGAATTAGGCGTTAAAGGGTTATGGAAGAATATGAAGGTTATTTTTGAGGAGATTGTAGAAGAGAATAGAGAAATTAAGAAGGCAAAAGAGAAAATTCAAAATGAGGTAGGTAAAAAAAATATACCGTCTAAAACAGAAGTTGGCAAGATGGTTGAAGAAGCTTTGAAGAAGAAAAAAGAGCGGGAAGCAGAAAAAATAGTAGATGCATTAAGAAGGACAGCCTTTGAGTATAAACTTAATAAGATTATTGGCGATGAGATGTTTATGAATGCTGCTTTCCTGGTAGATAAGGGACGGGAAAAAGAGTTTGATAATATTATAGAGGATCTAAGTGAGAGATATAGGGATAGAGTAAAATTTGTGTATGTTGGGCCTGTGCCCGTATATAGCTTTGTCAACATTGTTATTTATCCTGAAGAATGGGAAAAATAAGGCGGCCTTAACTGTTACAACTGTGTTGTCTGATTAAGAGAGATAACCACGGTTAAGATAAAGAATAAAATTTCTAAAGGAGTAAGATGGAAGAAGTTGTTAAGGAAGGAAAATATATTTATTGTATAATAACAACAACAGTTGCTAAAACTTTTGGTTCAATAGGGATTGGTTGCAGAGGAGATGAATTGTATACAATTTGCTTTCAGAATATAGCTGCTGTAGTAAGCAATTCTCCCATAATAAAATATTCAATATCAAGGGAAAATACGCTTGCACATGAGAAGGCGATTGAAGAGGTAATGAAAGAACACACAGTTTTACCGGTAAGATTTGCTACCATTGCTGAAGACGAAGAAAAGGTTAAAAAGATATTAGAAAAGGAGTATGATAGGTTCGTTGCTCTATTAAAGGATATGAAAGGTAAAAAAGAACTCGGACTAAAGGCAATATTTAAGGAGGATGTTATTTATAAGTATATTTTAGAAAAATATAAAGATATAGAGAGATTAAAAGAAAGGGTTTCGGCCCTACCTCCTGAGAAAACATATTATCAACGGATGGAAATAGGAAAGATGGTCGAAGCAGCATTACAGAAAGAGAAAGAGATTCATAAAAAGGGTATTTTAAATACCCTATCGCCTTTAGCTGTAGAGGTTAAGAACAACAATACCTATGGTGAGCTGATGATTATAAGCGCCGCCTTCCTGGTAGAAAAATATAGAGAACCAGAATTTGACCAAAAAGTAAATGAATATGTAAACAAATATGGCAATAAAATAAATTTTAAGTATGTGGGGACCGTGCCGCCATTTAATTTTGTTAACTTAATAATAAATACGGAGGAATATTAAGATGTTTATTATAGATGAATTGTTATTAGCACCTTTAAAAATGTTTACAGAGATTGTTGAGAAAATCAGGGACATGGCAGAGAACGAACTTTACGGTGAGGACAAGATTAAGAATGAGCTTTTAAAGCTTCAACTGATGCTGGAAACAGGGGAGATAACTGAAGAAGAGTACAATGAGGCAGAAGGTATCCTGATGAAGAGATTAGAGGAAGGTACTAAGCGTAAGGAAGGTGAGAAGTAGTAGCAAATGCAAAAATTAAAATTCTTAGATAACCCTGATTTACAGTTTATACTCTTTGGCGGCAAAGGGGGAAGCGGTAAGACCACTTCCGCAGCGGCTACTGCCTTACATTTAAGTAAGATGAAACCCGAGAAAAAGATACTGGTTATCTCCATTGACCCGGCCCACTCTTTGGGTGATAGTTTTGACCTAATAATAGGCAATAAAATTACTCCTATAGCGGGAAATATTTGGGGTTATGAAATAGATGCTGAAGAGTTACTGAAGAAATACAAAGCTGAACATGGAGCCATAATTAAAAAGATGGCTGAAAGGGGAACTTTTTTTGACCAGGAAGACATTGAGAGCTTCTTTCTTATGTCACTGCCCGGTTTAGACGAGGTTATGGCAATAATAAAGATTGCCAATATTTTAAATAGCCGGGAGTATGATCTAATCATTTTAGATACCGCCCCTACCGGCCATACTACAGTATTTTTATCTTTGCCTGAGAAGATGGAGAAGTGGGTTGAAGTAGTGGATATGATGATGGAAAAACATCGTTTTATGGCTAAGAGGTTTACGGGTAAATATGTAAAGGATGAGTGTGATGAGTTCCTTGAGTCACAGAAACACGATGTAAGCAAGGTAAAAAAACTGCTTACAGATTCTAAAACAACCGAGTTTGTGCCGGTGACCATTCCTGAGCCAATGAGCATTTATGAAATCGAAAGGCTGGTTCAACTACTGGAGAATACCAGAATTCCGGTTAATAGTGTTATTGCTAATCGTATTATTATAGAGGACAATAAATGCCCTTTTTGTTTAGCAAGGAAGAAAGAGCAAGAAAAATGTGTAAAGGAAATTGAAGAAAAGTTTGCTTGCTATAATTTACTCAAGATGCCTTTATTTCCTAAGCAAATTCGGGGGATAGAAGATTTAACTTGGTATGGGGAAATTCTTTTTGGAGAAGATGGACCTAAGCCCTATAATGTAGGGGCAACCCTTGTGGTTGCCCAAAAAACAGGGCAGGGACAAGCCCTGCCCCTACATTTATCTGAAATTCTTTCCCTTCCTCAAGGGGGGATGGAGGATCTTTTAAAGAAAAATCTTAAACTTATTATCTTTGGTGGAAAGGGTGGTGTAGGGAAGACCTCAATAGCTTGCGCTGCTGCCTTGCAATTAGCCCGATATAATAAGGAGAAAAAAGTTCTCATTTTTTCAACTGATCCAGCACACGCCCTGTCTGACAGTTTCGATCAACAAATAGGTAATGAGTTCCGCCAGGTGCAGGACGGCACAGACAATCTGTATGCTTTAGAGTTAGATGCCAGCCAAATGCTGAACAACCTTAAAGAGGAATATAGAGGAGATATAGTGGAAGCATTTGATAAGTTTGTTTCTTCAGGAATGGACATAAAGTTTGATAAGGAAGTGATGGAAGAGCTTATCACCCTCACCCCACCAGGGTTGGAAGAACTTATGGCCTTGAAAAAGATTATTGAACTTATGAAGACTTCCCTGCCCGACAGACAGCAGGCGGGTGACTATGACCTCTTTGTCATGGACTCTGCCGCCTCAGGGCACCTGCTCAGATTTTTAGAGACGCCGGATATAATAAGCAAGTGGCTAAAAACTGTGTTCAGATTGCTTTTAAAATATAAAGGAGTAATAAATTTATCCAAGATACATTCAGTGGAAAGTCTCTTGGATTTATCACGGGATGTGCGTAAAATACAAGAAACATTGGCTAATCCTGAGACAACTGAGTTTGTAATGATTACTATCCCTGAAGAGATGGGGGTACGAGAGATGGAGGACCTTTCCTCTGCGCTTAGGAATCTTAAAATCCCCTATTCTCATAACATTATCAATATGATAATTCCGTTATCTGATTGTAATTTCTGCACTGCTAAAAGGCAAGAGCAACAAAAATATATTCAATCTATCGAATCCAAAGTGAATCCGGATAGAAGTAAGTCACCAGAGGCGACTGTCGCACCTTTGGCGCGACGGACTTCTAATGGGGTGAATAATGGTGTTATCTATATACCCTTATTTATGCATGGGGTCAGGGGTAAAGAAAGCTTAAATGAACTTGCTGAAATTATGTTTTCAAAAGGGAGGCAAAATGGCTAAAAAGCGATCTAAAAAAGGATTACCGCCTTTCTTACCGTCTATAATGTATCCAAGAAAAAGGGAGAAGAAGATTATTCCAGAGATGCTTCCGGGTAAAAAGCCTAGAGAATATGAGCTATTAAATCTGGACGATTTAGCGAAAGTGTTAGTTTATCCGTTAGAGGCATTCACCGTTCTTGCTGGAGAAATTAGGGACAGAGCCTTAGCCGAGATAGCCGGTAAGGTAGATCTAAAAGAAGAACTTTTTAATCTAAAGATGTTTTACGAGTCAGGTATGCTAAATGAAGATGAATATAAAAAGAGAGTCGAGAAACTTATTGCTGAATTAGAAACAGTTAAGGAACATAATAAAAAAGCAAAATAAAGAAAGGAGGCATTAAAAATGGGTGAAGTATTTAAATGTCCCAAGTGTGGGATTACTACAGGAAGTACCGATTATTGTCCAAATTGTGGTGAACCTTTATCCTTGGGGTGCCCGAAGTGCGGCACAACCTGGAAGTATTGGGAGAACATCAAATTCTGCCCCAATTGTGGCACAAAAGCAGAGAAGGTTGGTGTAACACGAGCCACACGAACCCTTGCCGGAAAGTCTTTAGCAAGAGGATAAGTATCATCAGAGGTTGTAGTTCAATTAGGAATAAGAAATACCTATCGAGGAGGTGTGAAAATGGCAAAGGATGTAGGAACTTTAATTGAAAAGGCAAGGGAAGAATTAAGCAAGTTGACTAGACTTAAAGCCTCTTCTACTGTAGGGGCTATTAAGGATGAAAAAGGATGGCATATCTCTGTTGAGATGCTGGAAAAAAAGTCCATTCCTGACCAGATGGATATTCTGGCTATCTATGAAGCCCTTTTAGATGATGAAGGGAATCTTTTGGGTTTTGAGCGAAAGTCAATGCGTACGCGT
>PFIP01000061.1 GCA_002782675.1 Candidatus Infernicultor aquiphilus | reverse complement strand
AAAATCTTATTTTTTTTTAATTTACAAAAAATTATTGTTAAATATAATTATTTATGACACAGTCTGATTGCGGGCTCGATGAATCGAGCCCCTACAACATAATTATAACCAAAAATTCATAATTTACTATAATATTATCTGAAATGCACCATATATATAATCTGTTGAAAATATTTTTGGCTTTTTGGGAAATAACCAATATGTGTAGATTAATTAATAAATTAGCTAATTAGAATTTAGGAATTATTTTTCTTTGATTTCTTACTATATACTCGATACTCGATACTATATACTGATTTATTAGGAGATATTTAATGGCTCAGAATAAGATAATAATTAAAGGGGCAAGAGAACACAATCTAAAAAATATAAATCTGGAGATACCCAGAAACAAATTAATTGTAATTACTGGATTAAGTGGTTCTGGTAAATCGTCTTTAGCTTTTGATACTATCTATGCAGAAGGCCAGAGAAGATATATTGAATCTTTGTCTTCTTATGCTCGACAATTTATGGAGAGGATGAAAAAACCTGATGTGGATTATATTGAAGGATTATCCCCCGCAATTGCCATTGATCAGAGGAAGGCAAGTAAAAATCCTCGATCTACAGTAGGCACCGTAACGGAAATTTATGACTACCTGCGCTTATTATTTGCTCGAATTGGAATTCCTCATTGCCCGGAGTGTGGCCAGCAGGTTAGCCAACAGACCGTTGAGCAGATGGTTGACCAAATTTTAATTTTACCCCCAGGAATCAAAATCCAGGTTTTAGCCCCCATAATTCGTTTTAAAAAGGGAGAACATAAAAAAGCATTAGAAGATATTCAAAGAAAAGGATTTGTCAGGGTAAGAGTTGATGGAAATATTTATGAAGTAGAAGAAGATATAAAAGTGGATAGATATAAAAATCATAATATAGAAGTTGTAGTAGATAGATTAATAGTAAAACCTGAAATAAAAAGTCGTTTAGCTAGCTCTATTGAAACTGCGATAAGCTTAAGTGAAGGGATAGTAATAATTGATCTAGAAGGTGGAAAAGAAAAGATATTCAGTGAACATTTTTCGTGTCCTCGTTGCGGAATAAATTTACCAGAGATTGCTCCTCGAATCTTTTCTTTTAATAGTCCTTACGGAGCTTGTCCCACTTGTAGTGGTTTGGGTTTTAAAATGGAATTCGATCCGGAATTAATTGTACCAGATAAAAGTAAGTCTATTTTAGAGGGTGCTTTAGTCCCCTGGGGCGAAGTGAAAGGAAAATATTTATACCACATCTTAAAAGGCCTGTCTGATTTTTATGATTTTAGTCTTAATACTCCTTTTGTTGATTTAAAAACTGAATTTAAAGATATTATATTGTATGGTTCTGGAGAGGTTAAAATACCTTTTAAATATAAAAATGATGAACGAAATACCTATTGGCTTCATGAAAATTATTTTGAAGGAGTAGTCAATAATTTAAAAAGACGATATCGAGAGACTAAATCAGAATATATTCGTTCAGAGATACAAAAATTTATGACTATTAAACCCTGCCCTTCCTGTAAAGGAAAAAGATTACGTCCCGAGAGTTTAAAGGTAACTATTGATGGCTTTTCTATAGCAGATCTTGCTGAGCAATCCATTAAATGGAATTATGATTTTTTTAAAAATATAAAACTACAGCAAAGAGAGAAAACAATTGCTGCTCAGATATTGAAAGAAATAAAAAACAGATTAGGTTTTTTAATTAATGTAGGATTAGATTATTTAACTTTATCTCGCGCTTCTTCTTCTTTAGCTGGAGGAGAAAATCAGAGGATTCGTTTAGCTACTCAGATTGGTTCAAGTTTAACTGGGGTATTATATATTTTAGATGAACCAAGTATTGGTTTACATCAAAAAGATAATTACAAGCTTTTACAAACTCTTTTAAAATTGAGAAATTTAGGAAATACAGTAATTGTTATTGAGCACGATGAAGCAACCATGAAGACTGCAGATTATATTGTGGATCTTGGTCCTGGGGCAGGACTACATGGAGGTTATGTGGTGGCCAGAGGAAGTTGTTCCGATCTAATGAAAAATAAGGAATCTATTACTGGAAAATATTTAAGCCATCTCAGTAAAATTAATATTCCTTTTAAAAGAAGAGAGGGAAACGGAAAATATTTAAAGATTTACGGAGCTCGCCAGTATAATTTAAAAAAAATTAATGTCTCTATTCCCTTAGGTACCTTTACTTGTGTTACTGGAGTTTCTGGCTCCGGAAAAAGTACTTTAGTGGAAGAAACATTATATAAGGCTTTAGTTAGAGAAATATATAAAAGTCGAATTCACCCTGGAGATTATGATAAAATTGAAGGAATTGAGTATATTGATAAAGTAATAATTATTGATCAATCACCTATAGGTAGAACTTCACGTTCTAACCCAGCTACTTATACTGGGAGCTTCACACTTATAAGAGAAATTTTTGCCAAAACAAAGGAAGCCCGAATAAGGGGTTACCAGTCAGGTAGGTTTAGCTTTAACGTGAAGGGAGGAAGATGTGAAGCTTGTCAAGGTGGAGGAATAGTAAAGATTGAGATGTATTTTTTGCCTGATATATATATACCTTGTGAGATTTGTAATGGTAAAAGATTTAATCGAGAAACTTTAGACATAAAATACAAAGGTAGAAATATTGCTCAAGTGTTGGAGATGACTGTAGAAGAAGCTTTAGAATTTTTTACAGCAATCCCTTCCATTAAAAGGAAACTGAAAACTTTGTATGATGTAGGATTAAGTTATATAAAATTAGGGCAACCAGCTACTACTCTGTCTGGTGGTGAAGCGCAAAGAATTAAATTGGCCAAAGAATTAAGCGCTAAAAGTACAGGAAAGACCATATATCTTTTAGATGAACCGACTACTGGATTGCATTTTGATGATGTGAAAAAATTACTCCAGGTTTTAGATCGATTAGTACAAACCGGGAATACCGTTTTAGTAATTGAACACAATTTAGATGTAATTAAATCCGCAGACTATGTTATAGATCTTGGGCCAGGAGGAGGAGAAGAAGGAGGAAGTATTGTGGCTGAGGGAACTCCTGAAGAGGTTGCCCAGAATGTAAATTCATTTACCGGAGAATTTTTAAAAAAAGTGTTAAATTAGTAGGGGCAGACCTTGTGTCTGCCCGCAATTTGTATTGGCGTATTGCGTATTGCGTGAAGAAAATCAGAAGTCAGGAGTAGGGGCACCATGCCTGTCTGCGTGCGTACACGCACAGGTAGACATCTTACCCTCGGTAAATTGGCAAATTGGTAAATCGGTAAATTGGTGAATTGGTAAATTGGTCAATCGGAGAATTGATTAAATGGATATTAAATCGAAGATAAGTAAGTTACCTGATACGAGTGGAGTTTATTTTTTTAAAAATAATACTGGAAAAGTAATCTATGTAGGAAAAGCTAATTCCTTAAAAAGTAGAATTTCCTCATATTTTAGTGATTCTTCTCAACATTCCCTAAAAATAAAAAAAATGATTAAAGAAATAGAAGAGATAGAATATATGCTTACTTCTTCCGAAATGGAAGCACTTATCTTGGAAAGCAAAATGATTAAAAATAACCATCCTTATTATAACACTCAATCGAAAGATGATAAAAGTTTTCCCTATATTAAAATAACTTCAGGGAGAGATTTTCCGCAAATATTTTTTTACAGAAAGTTAAATAAGAAAGCAAGAGAAGATAAGGCTTTATATTTTGGTCCTTTTGTAGATGCAGATGCTACCCGAACCGTAATTAAATTATTAAGGCAAATATTTAAAATTAGAGGATGTAGAAAAAAGGATTTAAAAAAAACTGATCTCTGCTTGGATTATCAAATAGGGTTATGTTCAGCACCTTGTGCAAATATGATTAGTAAAATAGATTATCAAAAAAAAGTAAAAGAAATATGCTTATTTTTAAACGGGAAACATAAAAAATTACTTAATAAACTTTATCGAGAAATGAAAGAATCCTCCCATAATTTATATTATGAAAAAGCTGCCAAGATAAGAGATAAAATAAGATCCATTGAAGAAATTTTGAAAGGTCAAAAAATAAATTTAGATAATAAAAATAATAAAAATGGATATTTATTAAAAAAAATAGAAGAGGTAGAAGAAAATGAAATTAAAAAAGCTGAGCAAGCAATTATTGAATTAAAGGATAAATTGAGATTGGAAAAACTACCCGAAAGAATCGAAGCCTTTGATATCTCCAATATTCAGGGTGAATTTTCTGTTGGTTCCCTGGTTGTTTTTGAGAAAGGAAGACCAAATAAGAAAGATTACCGAAGATTTAAAATAAAAAGAGTTAAAAAAATTGATGATTATGCTATGTTACAAGAAGTGACAGAAAGAAGATATAGCAGGTTATTGTCTGAAAATAAAAGATTACCTGATTTAGTTCTTGTTGACGGAGGAAGAGGTCAACTTATTGCAGTAAAAAGGATATTAAACAAACTAAACTTGAAATTACCGCTAATAAGTATAGCCAAAAAGGAGGAGGAGATATTTAAATCAGAAGATAATAAACCCATAATTTTGCCTTCTAATTCAGAAACGCTTTTCTTATTACAAAGAATAAGGGATGAGGCTCATCGATTTGCAGTAACTTATCATAGGAATATTAGAACTAAGGAATTACGTAATTCAAAATTAGATTTTATTCCCGGGATTGGAATTAAGCGAAAAAAATTATTATTAAAACATTTTAAGAGCATAAAAGATATTCAGAATGCTTCCATAGTTGAGATAAGTAAAATACCAGGATTTGGAAAAAAGATGGCAGAAAAAATTAAAACGGTATTAGTAAAAAAACGGGTCGGATAAATCCGACCCCTACACTAACGACTAACGACTATTCGCTATTGACCAATAACTAATTTATTTGTAAAATATAAAAGGAAATGTATATAATAAATAAAATGAATTTTCTAAAAGTAAAGAACTTAATATTTTCTCATATTTTTTATAAACTATAATTGGTAAATTGGAGAATTGGTAAATCGGTCAATCGGTGAATCGGTCAATTGGTGAATTGGTCAATTGGTAAATCGGTAAATTGGAGATTAATAGGTTATGAAGCATAAGTCAGTTGCTGATGTTGCTTATGAGATATTAACTAAACATAAAAAACCTTTGCATTTTCGTGAAATCACTAAAGAATTAATAAAAATAAGACCACTAAATGTTAAAGAGCCGTATTATGCTGTAAATGCCTCTATGAGTGGAGATAAAAGATTTATGCGGTCAAAAAGGGGTGTTTGGGGTTTAGTAAAATGGAAATATAAAGATGCAAATATCAAATATTCTCTTACCAGTTACTGTTTAAAAGATGGCACTATGTTTTTAACTAGTTATATGAGACCATTTTTCCCCCGAGATAAAAATATTATTGAAGCTACTTTTATAGACAAAGAAGGAAACGAAATAGAAGCAACAGTAAACAATGAACTTAATTGTATAATGGGATTAAAAGAATGGTATGAAAAGAAGGAATTAAGGGTAAATGATATTATTTTTATTGGCCTTATTGATTATGATAGAAAAAGATACTTTTTAGTAACAGAAAAGGAGACCCAGGTAGAACCCCAAGATGAATTAGGTGAAAAAATTTTTAAAATATTACAAGAAGCAGGTCATCCTTTAACTTATAAAGAAATTTGTGAAAAAGCATTAGAGGTAGAAGTAAAAAGTGAAAATTTATTTTCTAAATATATAAATAATGTTTTGAAAAAAGATCCCCGATTTATTGAAAAAAAAGAAGAAGTATGGGGGCTTTTTGATTGGCTAAGCGAACTTAAAAAATTGCGGTTAAAACTGATAAATTCTGAAGATAATGAAAATTTTAAACCATTACTTCAAAAAGTATTTAACTTTTTAGGATTTCAAACTTCAGTTATATTAGAAGGAAAGGCATCTTTTATTTTAGTAGAAGCACTGTTAGATTATAAGACCTATAATTTAGTTGTAGATGGGAAAGTATTAGATGAAAAGAGTAAAAAAATACAAAAATATGAATATTGGAGTGAGCTGACTAAAGCAAAAGAAAAAACTAAATCAGATTATTCAGTAATTATTTCTTCAGATTTCGATTATAATATACTAAGTGAAAAAATAGATGAAAATAAAGTTATATTATTTGAATTAAGATGGTTAGATAGTATTATAAAGGAACATAATAAATTACCTTTTTCTTTAACTAATTTAAAATCAATCTTTTTATCACCTAATTCTATCGAGAATAATGTATTTCAATTATTTGAAAAAAGAAAACAAATTTATAATAAAATAAAACTGATTAATATTATTATTACCATATTAAACGAAAATAGCAGTAAAAAACTTTCTCTTAATGTAGAATCTTTGACTAAAATTATTAATCAAAAAAGTAATGAGTATCTAGAATTTGGAAGAGTACAAGAACCTGAAGTGGAAGAAATTACTAAAATGCTCGCTTTAGAACCTTTTAATATACTGCAAAAAACTGAGATGGGAAGTATTATATTAGATTTTAAACCAGAATTAGCTAAAGAAAGATTAAACAAAGTGATTGAGGAAATGTTTTAGTAGTGCGCACTACGAGATAAGGGAGTGAGTTTCATGAAAATAAAATGGTTGGGCCATTCCTCATTTTTAATAGAATCTGAAAGGGGAATTAAAATTATTACTGACCCGTTTGACGAAACTTTAGGTTATAAAATGCCTCGGATTAAAGTAAATATTGTAACTGTAAGCCACGAACACTTTGATCATAATTTTGTAAGAGGGATGAAAGGAAAACCAGTGGTTTTTAAAGGTCTTGTAAAGAGAGAATCACATAAAATGGAATTTAGGGGAATATCGTCTTATCATGATAGTGTTTATGGAGGACAAAGAGGACCTAACACTATATTCGTTATAAAAGCTGATGGATTAAATTTATGCCATTTAGGTGATTTAGGACATATTTTGAGTTCAGATAAATTAACTGAAATAGGTTCAGTAGATATTCTATTTATTCCGGTAGGAGGGTTCTATACTATAGATAGTAATCAAGCTACTCAGATAATTAAAGATATTAAACCCAAGATTGCAATTCCAATGCATTATAAGACCAGGGCAATTAAATTCTCTATAGATCCAGTAGAAATATTTCTTTCTGGTAAGGATAAAGTAAAAAGGTTAGAATCGAGTGAATTCGAAATTAAAAGTGAAACATTGCCTAAAGATACTCATATTTATGTTTTACAATATGAATAGTATCTAACTAGCCAATAAAGGAGATTTATGACCAAATATATTTTTATTACCGGCGGAGTAGTTTCATCTTTAGGTAAAGGTATTTCTGCCTCTTCTATTGGAAGGTTATTGAAAAGTAGAGGTTTAAATATTTCCATTCAAAAGATAGATCCTTATATAAATGTTGATGCTGGAACCATGAATCCTTATCAGCATGGTGAAGTATTTGTTACCGAAGATGGAGCAGAGACAGATTTAGATTTAGGTCATTACGAGAGATTTATTGATACAAATTTATCTAGTTATAATAATGTAACTACCGGAAAAATATATAATTCTGTGATTTCTAAAGAAAGAAGAGGAGATTTCTTAGGAGCTACAGTTCAAGTAATACCTCATATAACTGATGAGATTAAATTTACCATTAAAAATATTACCCAAAAAACTGAAAACCAAATAGATATAGTAATTGTGGAGATTGGAGGAACAGTAGGTGATATTGAAAGCCTTCCTTTTTTAGAAGCTATAAGGCAATTTAGAAATGATATAGGCAAAGAAAATGTTTTATATGTGCATGTTACTTTTGTTCCTTATCTCGAAGCTGCTAAAGAGCTGAAGTCCAAACCCACGCAACATAGTGTAAAAGAGCTTAGAGAAATAGGTATTCAACCAGATATAGTAATCTGTCGTTCTCAATTAAAACTTTCTGAAGAAGTAAAAAATAAAATATCATTATTTTGTGATATTAAGAGAGAAGGGATAATTGAGGCAGTAGACGTTAAATCTATCTATGAAATACCTTTGGTATTTGAAGAACAAGGTTTGGGAGATTTAATTATAAAATTGTTAAATTTAAAATGTCCAGGTTCTGATTTACAAGAGTGGAAAAATATGGTTGATAAGATATATCATCCCAAAAGAGAAGTTAGTATTGGAGTAGTGGGAAAATATATTAGTTTAAAAGATGCTTATATAAGTATTAATGAAGCACTTCTTCATGGTGGAATTGATAATGATTGTAGAGTAAAGATAAAAAGAATTGACTCGGATAAAGTAAAAAAAGATTCTCTAAAAGATTTGTTTAAAGACCTAAACGGAATTTTAATACCCGGAGGCTTTGGAAAGAGAGGAATGGAAGGTAAGATTGAAACGGTAAAATATGCCCGAGAAAATAAAATACCCTTTTTAGGGATTTGTGTAGGTATGCATTGTGCAGTTATAGAATTTGCTCGTAATGTAATTAAATTAGAAAAAGCCAATAGCACAGAATTTGATCCTGAGACTCCGTTCCCCGTTATTGATCTTTTACCAGAACAAAAAAAGGTCATAGTGAAAGGTGGTACTATGCGGTTAGGAGCATATCCTTGTAAATTGGAAAAGAATTCACTTGCCCTTAAATCTTACCAGCAAGAGACAGTTTATGAAAGGCATCGTCATAGGTATGAATTTAATAATTTATATCAAGAAAAATTTTTAGAATATGGAATGAAATTCAGCGGCATAAATCAGGATTTAAATTTAGTAGAAATCATAGAGCTTCCGAACCATCCTTGGTTTATCGGAGTTCAATTCCATCCAGAATTTAAATCAAGACCTAATCGAGCCCACCCTTTATTTAAGGAATTTATAAAGGCGGCGATAGCAAAATCAGTATATAGTATTTAGTATATAGTATCGAGTATTGCGTATTGCGTGAAGAAAACAGAAACCAGAAGAAGTAGGGGCGTATTGCATACGCCCTCATATGCTAAATTAATTGGCCAATTGGTGGATTGGTTAATTGGTAAATTAAAATAATCAATAGATTATTTTCAAAGGTAGGTAAAAAAAAATGTTAAACGCTTTAGTTTTAGCTGGATCGAAGGAAAAGGGTCCCTTAGAAATTGCTGAGAAGGTAGATAATAAAACTTTAATTATGATCAACAATAAGCCGGTTATCGAATATATCATTGATGCGCTAAATGATACAGAAAGTATTGATCAGATTGTAGTGGTAGGTCCCAAAAAAGAACTTTCTCCCTATATAAGTAAAAAAGTCAAAGAAATATTAGATTCTGGAAATTCTATACTTGAAAATATGGAATCTGGATTAAAATATTTTAATTCCCAGGATAATTTATTAATCTTAACCTCTGATATTCCATTAATCACCCCTATGACCATTGAAGAATTGATTAAAAAATGCATTGAAAGAAAAGGTGATATTGGTTATCCTATAATTACTAAGGAAAATATTATAGAAAAGTACCCTGAAACCAAGAGAACTTATGTAAAAATGAAAGAAGGAATATTTTGCGGAGGAAATATTGTATTTTTTAAACCAGAAGTATTTTTTCAAAATAAAGAATTAATTCAAGAATTATTTAATAATAAAAAAGATAACTGGAAAAATGCTAAAATATTAGGTCTTAAGATTATATTAAAATTTTTATTTAAAACTTTAACTTTAGAGGAAGTAGAAAAAAAAGTAACCAAGATGCTTGGTTATAACTCTATTGCAGTTATAATATCCCATCCAGAAATGATGATAGATTTAGATAAGCCAAGTGATTTAGAATTAATTAAAAAATGTTTGGAGAAATAAAAATATTTGTATTTAAAAGAAATTAGTGCTAAACTATCTTTAGCTATAGTATTTGAAAGAATAACTTCTTTATAGCCCTCTTTTAAATGAATTTTCTAAATATTTTAATACTTCATTTAATCTTTATTATATTATTAGAAGATTTAATGGGAAAATATTAAGTAGTATTATAAAATAGAAATGGTCCTATGCATCAGTTATTCATCATAAAATCCATTCAATGGTAGCAATAATTATGATATTTAAATTTAGTTATTTGTATGCATAACTTTAAACAGTATAAAATAAATTATTATGTTCTAAACATAATAAAAGGAGGTTTTGTTTTTTGCTCTTAACAGAATTAAAGGAAAAAAAGATCAGTGATTTATGTAAAATCGCCAAAGAATATAACATTAATAATTTTTCCAGAATAAAAAAAATAGATCTAATCTTTAAAATTTTACAAGCCCAAACCGAGAAAAAAGGTTATATGTTTTCTGAGGGGATTTTAGAAATTATGAATGAGGGATTTGGTTTTTTAAGAACAGGTGGTTATTTACCTAGTGAAAACGACATCTATATTTCCCCTTCTCAAATAAAGAGGTTCAATCTTAGTAATGGAGATTTTGTGTCCGGACAGGTTAGATCTCCCAAAGAAGGAGAAAGATATTATGCTTTATTAAAGGTTGAAGCTGTTAATCATGAAGATCCAGAACTATCTAAAGAGAGAATAGACTTTGAAAATCTTACTCCTCTTTTTCCGGAGAAGATAATTAATTTAGAAAGTAGGTCAGATGAGTTATCCACAAGAATTATTGATTTATTTTCACCAATTGGAAAAGGTCAACGAGGTCTTATAGTATCCCCTCCGAAAGCAGGAAAAACAATTTTATTAGAAAAGATTGCCAATGGAATTACTGCTAATCATCCCGAGATAAATCTTATAATTTTATTAGTTGATGAAAGACCTGAAGAAGTTACTGGGATGCAAAGATCGGTAAATGCAGAAGTGGTAAGCTCTACTTTTGATCAACCTATAAGTAATCATATAAAAGTAGCTGAAATTGTATTAGAAAGAGCAAAGAGATTAGTAGAACAAAAAAAAGATGTAGTAGTACTATTGGATAGTATTACCAGATTAGCCCGAGCTTATAATCAAAATATTCCAACTAGTGGTAAAACTTTGTCTGGAGGATTAGATTCAAGTGCCCTTTATTGGCCAAAAAGATTTTTTGGGGCAGCACGAAATATTGAAGAAGGCGGAAGTTTAACTATACTTGCTACTGCCTTAGTAGAAACGGGAAGTAGAATGGATGAAGTAATATTTGAAGAATTTAAAGGGACCGGGAATATGGAATTAAAATTAGATAGAGAAATTTCTGAAAATAGATTATTCCCAGCAATTGATATAAAAAAATCTGGTACTCGGAGAGAAGAATTATTAATAGTTAAAGAAAAATTACAAAAAATATGGTTATTAAGGAGAGCGCTATCTTCTCAAACTTCTCTCGGTTCAATACAATTAGTACTTAATAAATTAAAAAAGACCAAAAATAATAACGAATTTTTAGATTCTATTAAAGAACAAGATATTTAATCTTACATAATATAGTTATAACCCAAAAAGCCCAAAATATTTTCAATAGATTATAAGCCCTACATTACCATTCCCCGATCAGGTCGAGGACAGGTTTGTTTGCTTTTTGGGGGACAATTATGTTATAATTTTATATATTTTGATGCCATAAAATATTAATAAAAGGAAGTTAGAAGGAGAGAAAAATGAAAAAGGATATACACCCAAAATATGAGAAAGCAATCATAAGTTGTGCCTGTGGTAATAGTTTTGAAACTGGTTCTACTAAAAAGAATATGAAAATAGAAATATGCTCAGCATGTCATCCCTTTTTTACTGGTAAACAAAAAATATTTGATACTACCGGAAGGGTTGAAAAGTTTAATAAAAAATATAATTTAACTAACGAAGAAGATAGTAACAATTAATTAAACTATAATCGTAAATAATTTTAGAAACAGAGCTTTCTTAAGGCTCTGTTTTTTTATGTTGAGTTATCTTGGTAAATAATTATGTGGTAGGGGGGAAAGGGGAATGCAGAAAGGCAAAAATGATGGTTGGATTGAAGTTATTTGTGGAAGTATGTTTAGTGGAAAAAGTGAGGAATTAATAAGAAGAGTCCATAGAGTTCAAATTGCTAAAAAAAAGGTACAGGTATTTAAGCCAACTATTGATACTAGATATTCTATTCAGTATATTTACTCACATAATGGTACTAAAATTGAAGCTATTAATATTTCTAATTCAAAAGAACTCTTAGAAAAAACAGAACCAGATACTGAAGTGGTTGCTATTGATGAAGCTCAATTCTATGATAAAGGGATTGTAACCATTTGTCAAAAACTTGCTGATCAAGGTAGAAGGGTAATGGTGGCTGGTTTAGATCAAGATTTTAGGGGAGAGCCTTTTGGTCCAATACCGGAATTACTTGCCGTAGCAGAATATATAGATAAATTGCAAGCAATATGTATGATTTGTGGTAGCCCAGCTTCCAGAACTCAAAGATTGGTAAACGGTAAGCCTGCGAAATATAGTGATCCAATCATATTAATTGGAGCAAAAGAAACTTATGAAGCAAGATGTCGGAAGTGTCATGTAGTAATCAAAGAGTAATTTCGTATCGCGTATAGGACACAGTAATGAGTAATGTGTAAATATGTAGGGGCTCGATTCCTGTCTGCGTGCGGACACGCACAGGCAGGCATCGAGCCCGTTTCGGGTCGAATAAATTCGACCCCTACATTAAAAGAAATATCTTAATACAAAAAAGTTTTAAGTTTTGAATTATGGTTTTTAGTTTTTCTGCCTGTGCGTCTACCTGCGCCGTTGGCGCGGCAGGCAGGTACTCGCTCAGGCAGGCACGCAGACAGGTCGCTTTACGTTTTTAGTTAAAGGAAGTTTATTCTATGAAACTTAAATTAATAAATTATACTAAGAATCCTGAAAAAATTGTAGCTCAGTCAGCAAGATTATGCTATTCTAATTTAGGTATTGAAGATTTAAAAAAAAGCCTTACTAATGAATCGATAACGAAATTAATTAAAAAAATAATGAGATTAGGACATTATTCGGTTTTAGAACATATTACTTTTACTTTTGCTATTGAGGGAATATCAAGAGTAACTTCTCATCAGTTAGTAAGACATCGAATTGCCTCTTTTTCTCAACAAAGTCAAAGATATGTTAAAATAAGTAAGAAAGATTTTCCTTATATTATTCCAAAATCAATTGCCAAAGATGATAAATTGCGTAAAATATTTATTGATACTATAAAAGGATTAGATAAGATTTATCACCAATTTTTAGATGATAATATTGCGGCAGAAGATGCCAGATATATTTTACCACAGGCAGTGGTAACTAAAATAATAATAACTGCTAATGCTCGAGAATTATTACATATTTTTAAATTAAGATGTTGCAATAGAGCCCAATGGGAGATTAGAGAAGTAGCAAAAACTATGTTAAAAGAAGTTAAAGATATTGCGCCAACTATATTTGAGAATGCTGGTCCACCTTGTATCTTAGGACCTTGTCCAGAAGGTGAATTGACCTGTGGTAAACCATGGTCTAAAAAATATATAAAAGGAGAAAATTAATAATAATGAAAAATGATAATTCTAACTACGGAGGCCAAGCAGTAATAGAAGGAGTAATGATGAGAGCTCCTTTTAAATATGCTATTGCTGTTCGTAAGCCAGATAATGAAATAATTTTAAAAACAGGTAAATTAAGGTCATTATCTAATAAATTAAAATTTTTAAAATGGCCTATTTTTAGGGGAATAGTTAATTTAATTGAATCTTTAACTCTTGGTCTAAAAGCGTTAACTTATTCAGCAGAACAGGCAACTGGAGAAGAAGATAAGATAAATAATGTAGAAATGTTTTTTACTATTTTAATTGCTTTGGTATTATTTATACTTATCTTTGTAGCTATTCCTACTGCCATAGCCCGATATTTAGATAAGTATCTCTCCAGTATAATTGTATATAATTTATTTGAAGGAACATTAAGGATAGGAATATTTTTATTTTATTTATATTTTATATCAAAAATAAAAGATATAAAAAGAGTATTTGAATACCATGGAGCAGAACATAAGGTAATCTATACTTACGAAGCTGGAGAAGAACTTAATGTAGATAATGTAAAAAAATATAGTACTTTACATCCTCGATGTGGAACGAGTTTTATCTTTATTGTCTTAATATTAAGTATTTTAGTATTCTCTTTACTGGGAAAACAAACCTTACTTTTACGGATAGCTTATCGGGTAGCCATAATTCCTTTAATAGCCGGGTTGTCTTATGAAATATTAAAATTATCGGCTAAAAATATGGATAAAGTCTTTATAAAATGGGTAATTATGCCTGGATTATGGTTCCAAAAACTTACCACTAAAGAACCTGATGCAGCTCAGATTGAAGTTGCCATAAAAGCATTAAAAGGTGTTTTGCCTGAACCGGATCAAAATATAAAATCCGAAGTGGAAAATAATGTTTAAAAAGTTAGAAGAATTAGAAAAAAAATATTTAGAATTGAATAAAACTCTTTCTGACCCTAAAATTATTTCTAATCAATCTAAATTTCAGGAATTTGCTAAGATGCATTCTGATATTTCTAAAGTAGTTTTGAAATATATAGAATATAAAAATGTAGCTAAAGAAATTGAAGAAAATTTAAAAATGCTTACCGAAGAGAAAGATGTGGAATTTAAAAAATTAATCAATGAAGAATTAGAAAGATTAGAAGAAAAGAAAGAAAATTTAAAGACAAAATTACAAGAACTAATGTTTCCAAAAGACCCTTATGATAAAAAAGATATAATAGTAGAAATAAGGGCAGGTGCCGGTGGAGATGAAGCAGCTCTTTTTGTGGGGGATCTTTTTAGGATGTACACTCATTTTGCAGAGAATAATAGGTGGAAAATCGAAGTAATGAGTTCTAATTCTACCGGAATTGGTGGATTTAAAGAGATAATATTCAATGTAGCGGGAAAAGAAGTATATGGAAAGTTAAAATACGAGAGTGGAGTACATCGTGTCCAACGTATCCCTATAACTGAGTCAAACGGAAGAATTCATACTTCTACTGTTACAGTAGCCATACTTCCTGAGGCAGAAGAGGTTGAAGTTAATATTAATCCCAATGATTTAAGAATTGATACCTTCCATTCTACCGGACATGGAGGACAAAGTGTTAATACTACGGATTCAGCGATAAGGGTTACTCATCTTCCCTCTGGATTGGTAGTCTCCTGTCAGGATGAGAAATCTCAATTTAAGAATAAAGCGAAGGCATTAATGGTATTAAGAGCCAGGCTTTTAGATAAAATAGAAAGAGAAAAGCATGATGAGATGGCTCAGAAAAGAAAAAGCCAAATTGGCACCGGTGATAGAAGTGAGAGAATTAGAACTTATAATTTTCCTCAAAATAGAATTACCGATCATCGCATTGGCCTAACTTTACATAATTTAGAAGAAGTTTTAGATGGAAATTTAAATGATTTAATAATTATTCTCTCCGAGAAATTAAAAAAGAGTAGTGAAATTTAAAATAATGTGGTTAATCGAGAATAAATTTAAAACTGTAGGACAAGCCTTAAAAGATATTAGCAAAATATTTAAAAATAAGGGAGTAATTAATCCAGAAAGAGAAGTAGAAATTTTACTAAGTTATTTGCTGGAAATGAATAGGAGTGAAATATATTTAAATTCTGATAAGTTATTAAAGAATGAAGAAAAAATGAAGTTGGAAAAGATGATCCAGGAAAGAATAAAAAAGATTCCTCTCCAATATATTACTAAATATCAAGAATTTATGGGGATGGATTTTTTGGTAGAAAAAGGGGTTTTTATTCCCCGACCAGAGACAGAGATTTTAGTAGAAGAAGTGATCAAAAAATTAAAAAACAAAAAATGTCCTTACTATTTAAAGGTAGCAGATTTAGGAACTGGTTCAGGAATAATTGCCATAAGTATGGCTAAATTTATAGCAGATATTATTATTTATGCTAGTGATAGATCTAAAAAATCCTTAAAAATAGCCCTTAAAAATGCTCAAAAACATAAATGTGCAAAAAAAATAATATTTTTACCTGGAAATCTATTTGAAGCTTATCAGAACAAAATAGAGGAATACAGTTTAGAGGCAATTGTTTCGAATCCTCCTTATATAAATTCAAATGATTTAAAATTATTACCTGAAGAAATAAAAGATAATGAACCCAAGATTGCTTTAGATGGTGGAGTAGATGGCTTATATTATTATCGTAAAATTATTAAAGAGAGCCCTCATTTTTTAAAAAGAGATGGTTTTATAGCTTTGGAAGTTGGGATGGGCCAAGCAAAAATAATAAAAGAGTTAATTTTAAAAGAAGATAATTATAGACCAAATGTTGAAATTTTTAAAGATTATTCTGGAATAGAGCGAGTAGTAATAGCGTTCCGTAAATAAAATTCGTATCTCGTATCTCGCTAAAAATTAGTTACTTAGTTAGCTAGTTATCTGGTTAGATGGTTAAGGAAATAGAAGGAAGAAAACAGAAACCTAAAACCAGAAGGTAGATAACAGAAGACAGAAGTAAGAATTCAGAAGGCAGAAGAGTAGGACAGGCGTCTCGCCTGTCTATTGTGTGAGGTAGGGGTTTGATTCCTGTCTGCGTGCGAACACGCACAGGCAGGTATCAAACCCGAAAGAAAATACCCATTTTACGGGGCGGGGCGGATGAATCCGCCCCCTACATTTAAAACAATATTTTATATAAAGAATTTCAGGTACTCGCACAGGCAGGCACGCAGACAGGCATCGTGCCCCTACATTACCATTCCCCGATCAGGTCGAGGGCAGGTTTGTTTGCTTTTTGGGTTACAATCATAGTATATAGTAATGGGGGCATATGAGCTAATAGTTATATAGTATATAGTAAAGAAGACAGAAGACAGAATATAGAGGATAGTTTTAAAATGATCAAAACCATCTTATTTGTCTGTACCGGTAATACCTGTCGAAGCGCTATGGCAGAAGGTATATTTAAAAAAATGTTAAGTGAGAGAAAAGAAGATAATAGAAGGTTTAATATTCTATCTGCGGGAATTTCTGTTATTTCGGGAATGAGTCCTACTCCGGAAGCAATTTCAGTGATGTTTGAACAAGGAATAGATATTTCCCAACATAAAGCCTTACCCTTACAGGAAGATTTAGTTAAAAAAGCAGATTTAATTTTGGTTATGTCCAATAAACATCAAGATTATATTCAGATAAAATTTCCTTTTGCTCAAAATAAAGTTTTTCTAATAAAAAAATATGCACTAAAAAGTGGACTTAAAAATATTCAGAATAATATTAAAAATTATGAAATAGTTGATCCCATTGGCAAACCGCTTGATTTTTATAAAACTATAGCTGAAGAGTTAAAAGAGAATTTAAAAAAGATAATAGATAGAATTATCGAATAGCACAATAGATACTGGTGGTGAAATATAAGATGAAAATAGCTTTAGGAAGTGATCATGGAGGTTATCAGTTAAAAGAGAATTTAAAAAAATATTTAAAAGAACTAAAGGTAGAATACCAAGATTTTGGTTGTAATAGTGAAAATCCTGTAGATTATCCGGATGTAGGTTTTAAGATTGCTATAGAAGTAAAAAATAAAAACTATGATAAAGGAATATTAATTTGTGGTACAGGGGTTGGAATGTCTATAGTTGCTAATAAAATTAAGGGTATCAGAGCATCACTCTGTCACGATGTATTTTCTGCCCGCTATGCTAGAGAACATAATGATGCAAACATTTTAACCTTAGGTGGTAGAGTTATTGGCTCAGGATTAGCCAAAGAAATTGTAAAAGTTTGGCTAAATACTGATTTTAGCGGGGAAGAAAGACATCTTAAACGCCTGAATAAAATAAAACAAGAAGAAGATAAAATTTATAAATAAAATTCAGAAGACAGAAGGCAGAAGACAGAAGACAGAAGAAAATAATAGGTAGGGGCAGACCTTGTGTCTGTCCATAATGAAGAATGGGTAGGGGTTTGATTCATCAAACCCGAAAGACAATACCCATTTTACGGGGCGGGGCGGATGAATCCGCCCCCTACATTAAAAATAATTTTTTTTAGTCTTCTGTCTTCCTGTGTTCTGTACATGCTGTTACTATTCTGTTTCACTCGATACTCGATACTCGATACGAGACATATAAGGGGGAAGGGTAATTGTCTGAAGTAATTATATTAGATCACCCTTTAATACAACAAAAATTAACTTTTAAAGGAGATCTTAATTTATGAACCGTCCTTCGTGGGATGAATATTTTATGGAGATAACTGAATTAGTATCAAAACGTTCTACCTGTTTAAGAAGAAAAGTAGGAGCAATAATTGTACAAGATAAGCGCATACTTACTACCGGATATAATGGTGCTCCCAAGGGATTGCCTCATTGTTTAGAAATAGGATGTTTAAGAGAAGAGAAAGAAGTTGCTTCCGGAGAAAGGCAGGAATTATGTAGGGGATTACATGCTGAACAGAATGCTATTGTGCAGGCTGCATCATATGGTATTAGTATTAAAGGAAGTATATTATATTGCACAACTCAGCCATGTGTTACTTGCGCTAAGATGATTATAAATGCCGGAATAAAAAGAATCATTTACCAAGAAAAATATCCTGATGAATTAGCTCGAAAGTTGTTTAAAGAAGCAGGAGTAATTGAAATTTACTATGAATAAAATAAACCTTACTTTGATTTTTGGAACTCGTCCTGAAACCATAAAGATGTTCCCCCTAATATCCGAAATAAAAAAATATCCTCATCTTATAGATTTCAAAATTGTAGTTACCGGTCAACATCGTGAAATGTTAGATCAAATGTTAGAAATTTTTAAGATAATTCCTGACTATGATTTAGATATTATGGAACAAGTTCAATCCTTGTCACAAATTACTAAAAATAGCCTAATCGGCATTGAAAGAATATTAAAAAAAGAAAAACCAAATATGGTTTTAGTACAGGGTGACACTACTACTGCCTTTGCCGGTGCTTTAGCTGCTTTTTATCAAAAAATTAAAATAGGTCATATTGAAGCTGGTCTTAGAACCAATAATAAATATTATCCTTTTCCTGAAGAGATAAATCGTCATTTAACCAGTGTATTGGCTGACCTTCATTTTGCTCCTACTGCACAATCATGCAAAAATTTACTTTCTGAGGGAGTAAAAAGAGAAGATATTTTTATCTGTGGAAATACAGTAATAGATTCTCTATTTTTAATGATTAAAAAGAATCATATCTTTACTGAACCTTTATTACGAGATAAAAAAATATTTGAAAAAAAGATTATTTTGGTAACCGTGCATAGAAGAGAGAATTGGGGGGAACCGTTAAAAAATATTTGTCAAGCTTTAATTAAATTATTAGATGAACATTCTGATTTATTGGTAATTATTCCCCTCCATAAAAATCCTGAAATAAGAAAAACTGTTAACCATATCTTAAAAGATAGAAGAGATATTCTACTCCTTGATACTTTAGATTATGGAGATATGATTAATTTAATGTCTAAGATATATATTATCCTAACTGATTCAGGGGGAATACAAGAAGAAGCACCTTCTCTCGGAAAGCCAATATTTGTTTTACGGGATGAGACAGAAAGACCAGAAGCAGTTGAAGCAGGTGTAGTAAAATTGATAGGAACTAATCAAGAAAGAATTGTTAGTGAGGTTAATATAATATTAACCAATAAAGATAAATATATGGAAATGGCTAAGCGTATTAATCCATATGGTGATGGAAAAGCTTCGAAAAGAATTATTGAAAAAATATTAGGTTATTTTAATTTAATTGATCAATTCCCAGATGAATTTCAAGCAAGATAATTATCGTTGATGCGGGAATGACATAATATGAGCTATACCTGTTTTATTCTGGCTACTGGATTCTTGCTTCTGACTTCTTTTTTTTACGATATACTATATACTAAATTATGTTATAATATTTCAGTTAATAATATTATAGTGAGGACTACTAATTTGATCTTCAACTAACTAATGAACTAGCTAACCAGCTAACCAAGTAACTATTTAAGGGTGTGATAAATTTATGTTTCCTCTTTGGGACGATCAACCAACTAAAAAATTTCCCTTAATAACGGTGGCGATAATTGTATTAAATACAATAGTATATTTATATGAAGCATCTTTAGGTGAAAAATTTACTCAGTTTATCTATGCCATGGGATTAATACCTTTTGAAATTACTCATCATACCGATCTATTACCTACCAGCCCTTCAATTATATATCTAACCATATTTACTTCGATGTTTATGCACGGTAGTATTATTCATCTTTTGGGAAATATGTTATTTTTATGGATATTTGGAAATAATGTAGAAGAATATTTAGGTAGAGTAAATTTTATAATCTTTTATCTTGTTTGTGGAATATCTGCTGCCTTTACTCAGATATTTTTTAATCCTAATTCTACTATGCCTATGGTGGGAGCTAGTGGAGCAATAGCTGGAGTGTTGGGAGCATATTTATTGCTTTATCCTAGAGCAAGGGTAACTACAGTGATTATTTTTGGTTTTTTTATAAGATTGATTAAAATTCCAGCGGTAGTAGTATTAAGTTTTTGGATAATATATCAATTTTTATATGGTATCTCTTCTTTGGCAGTTAAAACAGGAGAAAGTGGAGTAGCCTGGTTTGCCCATATTGGTGGTTTTATTGGTGGGATTATATTAATTAAATTGTTCAAATTGTTTATAAAATAGTATCGAGTATATAGTATCGAGTATATAATGAAGAAAATAAAAGAGAGAAAAGTAGGGGTTTGATTTATCAAACCTGTAAAAAATCCGGGCGATGGTTTCGTTAGTGTAAACTTTAGTGGAGTAGTTCTTTTTCTTAACTCGATACTCGATACTGTATGTCAAGATTGATTAATTAAAATAATTAAGCTATAATTTTAAAATATTAAAGAAAATTTAATTAATGCTACCAGAGATGAAGTATGGTTTGCAGAAACTACCTATCCTAAAATTATTAATCTAATTGGAGCAGGTGATGCTTTAGTTGTTGGGTTAGCGATTGCTTTGACTGAAGATAAAAAAACCTTAACTGATAGATCAAGTAAAATTGAAGAGGTATATGAGGTATATAATGAAGAAGGGGCTATTTATAACTTTTGAAGGACTTGAAGGCTGTGGAAAAACTACTCAAGCAAAGATGCTTTATAATTTTTTAATTGAACAAGGATGTCCTTCTGTTTATACCAAAGAACCAGGAGGAACAAAAATTGGACAAAAAGTACGCAGAATACTTCTTGACCAAAAAAATGATGGTATGGATTATAAAACTGAAATGCTATTATTTTTAGCTTCTCGGGCAGAAAATGTTAGATTAGTAATTTTACCAGCCTTAGAAAAGGAAAAAATAGTCATTTCTGATCGTTTTTATGATTCTACCACTGCTTATCAGGGTTATGGAAGAGGTATAGATTTAAAAACTATTAGGTATCTAAATAATTTTGTGGTAGGAAAAGCCATTCCTGACTTAACATTTTTTTTAGATATTGAACCTTACGAAGGATTAAGAAGATCAACTTCTTTCGGTAATTCCCGGGAAATACGATTTGAAGAAGAATTTATAAATAAAAAAATTATTGAAGGTAAGTTATTTTTAGAAAGAGTTAGGGATGGTTATTATCATTTATTTCGGGAAGAGGCAGAAAGAATTAAAATAATTGATGCTAATAGAAGTAAAGAAGAAATATATAATGAGATAGTTGAAATTGTGAAAAGAAAGATAGCGGATAGCACAAATAGTATATAGTATGTAGTAGGGGCGTATTGCATACGCCCTGATAGTTCTCAATACTCAATACTGGATACTAAAATATTATCCTAAACGCTAAATGCTTTACGCTTACAAAGTAAAGGAGAGGTTATGTCTTTTAAAGATATAGTAGGACAAGAAAAAGCAATAAAAATATTAAAAAAATCTGTTCAAGAAAATAGAATTTCATCATCTTATATTTTTGTTGGGAATAAAGGAGTAGGGAAAAAAATAACGGCGCTAGAGTTTTATAAAGCAATGAATTGTTTGAATATTAATAAAAATAATGAAGCTTGCGATAATTGTGAAGTGTGCAGTAAGATTAATAGACAATGTTGTCCAGATTTAAAAATAATTAAACCAATTAAAGATTTAATCAAGATTGAGCAAATAAGAGAATTACGTAAAGATATTGAAATCAAGCCATTTGAAAATAAAAAAGAAATATATATTATAGATCAAGCAGATCAGATGACCCTTGAGGCATCAAATTGTTTATTAAAAACCATAGAAGAACCTCCTGATTATGTAGTGATAATTTTAATTTGTTTAAAGTTAGATCCACTTTTACTAACTATAATATCACGTTGCCAAATAATAAATTTTAGATTAATATCTTCCTTACAAATAAAAAAGTTATTATTAAATAAAATAAATAATTTAAAAGAAGAAAGAGCTGAATTAATTTCTAAATTAGCTCAGGGAAGTATTGGAAAATCTTTTAGTTTATTATCCGATAAGGAATATTTTAATCAAAGAGAAAAATTATTAGAACACTTAGCTACCATATTCCCTGGAAAATATGACCCTCATATTTTTATAAATATTGAAAAGATGATAACAGAAATAGATAGAATGGAAGAAACATTAGAAATAATAATATCCTGGTATCGTGATATTTTAATGATTAAAAAGTTAGGAACTCAAAAAAATATTATAAATTCTGATAAGTTAGAAGTAATTAGCGAAATATCCCGAAATTATCCCCTAAAAATTCTGATGGATATCTTAGATTATTCAGAACAGATTCAAGAGTATTTGAAAAAAAATGTAAATAAACATCTTGTTTTAGAAAGATTATATTTAAAGATGGTAGGTCTAGAATATTGCCTAAAGTAACCGGTTTAAAGTTTACCAAAACAAATTATATCTATTATTTTAAAATCAATGATAGTATTAAATTAAAGAAAGGGGATATTTGTTTAGTAAAGACCTCTATAGGTTTAGATTTAGGTGAAGTAGTAATTCCCTATAAATATATAAAAGATAGTGAAATAGATACTCCCCTTAAAAGTATACTTCGAAAAACGAATAATGAGGATTTAAAAAAATGGGAAATAATTAAGCAGGAGGAAAGTAAGGCATTAAATATCTGTAAAGAGAAGGCTAAAAAATATAGTATGCCTATGAAATTAATTTACGTAAAATATTTATTCGATAAAAGCAGGATAATTTTCTATTTTATCTCTGATCAGCGGATAGATTTTAGGGAATTGGTTAAAGATTTAGCTAAAATATTTAAAACTAAAATTGAGCTAAGGCAAGTTGGGGTAAGGGATGGAACGAAATTGATCGGGGGAATGGGGATATGTGGACGAGAAATATGTTGCGCCTCTTTTATAAAAAATTTTGCACCCATTCATATCAATATGGCTAAAGTACAAAGAATTGCTTTAAATCAATCTAAAGTATCAGGAATTTGTGGTAGATTAATGTGTTGTTTATCTTACGAATCTGAATTTTATAAGGAAGCTTTAAAAAAATATCCAGAATTAGGAGAAAATATAAAAACAGAAAAAGGTACTGGAAGGGTAATAGAGATAAATATACTTAAAAAATATATTACAGTTGAATTAGAGGATGAAAGTGATGTGAAAAAAAGAATAAAAATATCTGAAGAAGAATTAGAAAAAATTAATATTATGGTTGTCCCCCAAAAAGTAAACAAAATGGTAAGGTAGGGGTCGGATTTATCCGACCCGCTTATTTACGGGTTCGATAAATCGAACCCCTACAACATAATTATAACCAAAAAATCATAATTTACTATAAAATTATCTACAACGCACCATCTGTATGATCTGTTGAAAATATTTTTGGCTTTTTGGGAAATAACCATTTTATATTTTAAATAATAAAAATATGATTAAGATTAAAAATGATGAAAAAATAGAAGATTTGGAAGAGAACAGGTTAAGAATTATCCAGGCAAAAAATTCATATCGTTTTTCAGTAGATTCTATTTTATTAACCAAATTTATTAAAATTAAAGACTACGAAAATATTATCGATTTAGGCACTGGTTCAGGAATAATTCCTTTACTTTTATTTGGCCAAAGAAAAGGATTATCTATTTATGGAATTGAGATACAAAAAAAATTAGCGGATATGGCCAGAAGAAGTGTAGAATTAAATAAATTACAAGATAGTATCACTATAATTCAAGAAGATTTTAAAAATATTAAAAAATTCTTTAAAAATGGTCAATTTGATGTAGTAGTAAGTAATCCTCCCTATATTTCAATGGGACAGGGAAAGATTAATCCTTTAAGTAGTAAAGCTATTGCGCGTCATGAAGTAAAAAGTAATTTAGAGGATTTAATTTCCATAAGTAACTATTTATTAAAAAATAAAGGAAGAATTTATTTAATTTATAAGAGCAATAAATTGATAAAATTAATAGTTATATTAAAAAAATATGGTATTGAATCAAAAGTGGTTAAATTTATTCATTTTAAACCAGGAGAAAATGCAAATCTGGTATTATTAGAAGGAATAAAGGGAGGGAAAGAGGAATTAAAGGTTGAAGATCCTATATTTCTTAATATTAATCAAAAAATTGGAGATAAATAAACAATTTGATTAGAAACAATTCCGAAGGAATTTTATACATTTGCGGAACACCTATTGGAAATTTAGAAGATATTACCTTAAGGGCTTTAAAGATTTTAAATAAAGTAAATTTAATTGCAGCTGAAGACACCAGGCATACTAAAAAATTATTAAATTACTATCAGATAAAGACACCAATTTCAAGTTATTATGAATATAATAAATTTAAAAAAGCTCCTTATTTAATAGAAAGAATAAAAAGCGGTCAGGAAATTGCTCTGGTTTCTGATGCTGGTATGCCAGGAATTGCCGATCCAGGATATGTATTGATAAATTTAGCTTTAAAAAATAATCTTAAAATAATTCCCATTCCTGGTGTTTCAGCTTTGGTAACTGCTTTAGCAATATCAGGATTACCTATCGGTAAGTTTGTTTTTGAAGGTTTTTTGCCTCGCAAAATTAAGGAGAGAAAGAAATATTTTAAGAGCATAGAAAATGAAGAAAGAACTATTGTTTTTTACGAGACTCCTCATCGGCTTAAGAGAGCTTTAAAAGATATGTTTGATCTATGGGGAGATAGAAAAATTATAATAGCTCGGGAATTGACTAAGAAGTTTGAAGAGATAATTAGAGGGAAACTAAGTGAGGCAATAAGTGAAATTGATATTAGAGAGATAAAAGGTGAAATTACTTTAGTTGTTCAAGGAGGAATTAGAAAAAAAGAAAACCATAAGGTAGATTTTTTAAAAAATGAATCTGTAATTGAAAAGTATCTGAAAAAATTAACCAACCAGGGTTATTCCAATAAAGATATAATAAAAATTGCTCAAGAAAAATTAAATCTTTCTAAAAATATAATTTATAAAAAATTATTAGAAATGAAGAACTAGCGTAGAGCGTGTAGCGTATAGTAATTTTGTATCGCGTAAAACAGAATAACTAAAATCGCAAAGTTCAAAGAAACCAAATGTAGGGGTTTGATTTATCAAAATGTAGGGGTTTGATTTATCAAACCCGCCAGAAAAATTTTCAAAATACACGGGTCGAATAAATTCGACCCCCTACGCTAAGAATTATACACTAACATTCGCAATACGATATACGAATTACGAATCAAAAAGGAAGAAGATTATGAAAGAAAACAATAAATCTAAAAAAACATTTTATATAACTACACCTATCTATTATGTGAATGATGTACCGCATATTGGACATGCTTATACTACTATAGCTGCAGATGTTATAGCTCGATACAAAAGACTATCTGGCTACGAGGTTCTTTTTTCTACCGGAACAGACGAACATGGTCAAAAGATTGTTAGCTCAGCAGAAAAAGCAAATTTAACCCCTCTGGAACTAGTAGATAAAGTAGTATTAAAATTCAAAAATCTTTGGCCTTTATTAAATATTAAATATGATGAGTTTATACGCACCACTGAAGAGAGACATATTAAAGTAGTGCAGGAAATATTCAATAAATTATACCAAAAGGGTGATATTTATAAAGGTGAATATGAAGGTTGGTATTGTGTTCCTTGTGAAACATTTTGGACCGAAACACAGTTGACAGATAAAACTTGTCCTACTTGTGGAAGAAAAATTGAAAAAATAAAAGAAGAAAGTTATTTCTTTAAAATATCAAAATATCAGGATCAATTATTATCTTATATTGAAAAACACCCTCAATGTATTCAGCCAGAAGTAAGAAAAAACGAAACTATAAGTTTTATTAAAAGCGGTCTTAAGGACCAAAGCGTGACTAGAACAAAAAAGAGCTTGAAATGGGGTATCAATGTTCCTTTTGATGATAATCATGTGATCTATGTATGGTATGATGCTTTATTGAATTATATTACAGTAGCCGGATATAATACAGATAAAGAAAAATTTGAAAAATATTGGCCTTCAGCTATTCACCTGGTAGGGAAAGATATATTAAGATTTCACACTGTTATCTGGTTCACTATGTTAATGGCAGCAGGAATTGAGCCACCCCAAATGGTTTTTGCTCATGGTTGGTGGACTATAGAAGGGGAAAAGATGTCTAAATCCAAAGGTAATGTAGTTGATCCTTATGAGATGATAGAAGAATATGGTGCTGATGCATTCAGATATTTTTTAATGAGAGAGGTTTCTTTTGGACAGGACGGTAATTTTTCTAAGGATTTATTAATTAAAAGAGTAAATTATGACTTAGCCAATGATTTAGGAAATTTAGTAAGTAGAACTATAGCTATGATTAAACAATTTTTCAATAATAAAATCCCTGAGGCAGTAACTAAAAAAGAAGTATACGATATAGAATTAGAAGAGTTAGCTTTAAAAACTATAAAAGAATACAATACCCAAATGAATAATTTATCCATTAACCTGGCTTTAGAGACTATCTGGCAATTTATTAGAAGAACCAATAAATATATCGATCAAACAGCACCCTGGGTATTGGGGCGTGAAAATTCACCAAAAGGAAGATTATCTAATATTTTATACAATGTAGCAGAATCCATACGGCTAATCACCATATTAATTTATCCCTTTATGCCAGGAAAAGCAAAAGAAGTGTGGGAGCAATTAGGTATGGAAACAGATTTAGATAAATTAAGAATAGACCGAGATGCTCATTGGGGAAAATTAAAGCCAGGTATTTTAGTTAAACCTGGAGAAGTGATATTTCCTAGAATTGACCTTAAGGAGAAAGAAAAAGAAGAGGTAAAAGAAAATATAGTTAATCTTATATCTTATGATGAATTTAAAAAAATTGATTTGAGAGTAGGAAAGGTTGTTTCTGCTGAAGAAGTAAGCGGAACAGATAGATTACTTAAATTGAAAATAAATTTGGGCAAGGAGATAAGGACTATTGTTGCTGGAATAAGAAAATATTATTCCGTGGAGAAAATTTTAGGGAAAAAGATAATAATAGTGTGTAATTTACAACCTATAAAGCTTAAAGGAATAGAATCTCAAGGTATGCTTTTGGCTGCGGTTGATAATAATGGCTTAGCTTTATTAACCGTGGACAAAGAAATTGCTGAAGGTAGTAAAGTTCAATAAATAATGACTAAAAAGTGAGCTCTCTTAAAAATAAAATTACCAGGAGGTATAAATATGGCTAAGGTAAACCTCGAAGGAGAACAAATAAATAGGTCAAATTCATTTAGAGAAAAAATTAACAAAAATTTTGGGTTAATATTTATAATTTTTATGTGTGTCATAGTTAGCTTATTTGTTACCTTACAAATAAAAGTTGATAACTTAAATATACAAACAGAAAAAAATATTGAAAATATTAATCTAAGGAATGAGAAAATAATTGGCAAAATAGAAGATTTATCTAACGAAATAAATCGGTATAGTCAGGTAAAAATAGATAAAGAACAGTTTACTGAAATTTATATGCAATTACAAGAATTAACTGGAATGATTTCTAAGGAGGTTAAAAGAGAATTTTATATTACTAAAATAGTTAATAACATATCTTTGTATAACAATACATTAGATAGTAAATTTATATATGAGATTTCTAAAACTATTTATGAAGAATCTATAAAATACAATTTTAACCCTTTATTAATAACAGCTTTAATAAAAGTAGAAAGCAATTTCGAACCTAAAACTATTTCGGATTCTTATGCTTATGGATTGTGCCAAGTAAGAAGATTTATAGCTCCAGAATTAGCAGAAAATATTGGTATAAAATGGGATGGAGCAGAAAAAACATTATTTGATCCTATCAATAATATTAAAATTGGGGTATATTATTTATCTATTTTGAATAGGGATTTTAATGACCTTAAAACTGCTATTATAGCTTACAACCAGGGACCCTATAAAGTACAAGAACAATCAACTAATAATCAAGAGTTAAATCAGGAGTATATTAACAAAGTATTAGATTATTATGCCGAATTAAGAGGTTTTAGTTTTGAAGAAATACAAGATGAAATAATAAAAACTAATGTAAAGTAATTATTTTTGTTATTTTTTTAAAAATAATAAATAAAAAACTATAGTAATAATTAAATTATATTGGTATAATCAATTAAAATAGAATATTGAATATTTAACTTTTTCGGGGCAGGGTAAGGTTAGTTTAAAAATTGACCAATTCCCGATCGGTG
>PFIP01000023.1 GCA_002782675.1 Candidatus Infernicultor aquiphilus | reverse complement strand
TATTACAATTTATTATGTCGTTTTCTATTGAAAGAAAAGTGTTTTAGAAAAAATAAATTTTATCTAAATTAATTAGGCAGGGAGGAGCAAATTGAAAACTTACAGTGCAAAAGCAGATGATATTGATAGAAAATGGTATTTAATTGATGCAGAAGGTAAAATATTAGGAAGATTAGCTACTCAGATAGCTAAAATATTAAGGGGAAAGAATAAACCAACCTACACGCCATCTATGGATTTAGGTGATTATGTGGTAGTTGTAAACGCTGAAAAGATTAAAGTAACCGGGAATAAACTCCAAGGGAAAATATATAGGTACCATACCTTTTATCCAGGAGGTTTAAAAAGCGTTAGGTTAGAAACATTATTAAAGAGAAAACCAGAATTAGTTGTAAAAAAAGCAATACAAGGTATGATTCCTCATAATAAATTAGGTAGAGCTATGATAAAAAAATTAAAAATTTATAAAGGAAGCGAACACCCTCATCAAGCTCAAAAATTAGAAAAAATTAATTAAACATTAAAAGGGAGGTTAAATATTTGACGCAGTTAAAAAGTTATGGTACTGGAAGAAGAAAATCCTCAACTGCCAGAGTATGGCTAGTTCCTGGTAAAGGGAATATAAAAATTAATAATAAAACATTAGATAAATATTTTAGTGGAGAAGTTTTATGGACCGCAGTAGAAAAACCTTTAGAATTGGTAAATAAAAAGAATGAATTAGATGTTTTTGTCAAAGTAGAGGGGGGAGGTTTTACTGGTCAAGCCGGGGCAATACAGCATGGAATTGCCAGAGCTCTTCTTAAATTCGATCCTGCTTTACGGTCAAGCTTAAAGAAAGAAGGTTTGTTAACTCGGGATTCAAGAATGAAAGAGAGAAAAAAATATGGTCAAAAGGGCGCTCGAACTAGATTCCAATTTTCTAAAAGATAATATTTTTTTACATCTTCAACAAGAGAAAGGTTTACCAATTGGAAAAGGAGCCTTTCTCTTTTTTTTTACTTTTTTGTTCAAAAATACGCCAACTATATTTTTAA
Source organism: Candidatus Infernicultor aquiphilus (assembly GCA_002782675.1). Classification (GTDB taxonomy): domain Bacteria; phylum Atribacterota; class Phoenicimicrobiia; order Phoenicimicrobiales; family Phoenicimicrobiaceae; genus Infernicultor; species Infernicultor aquiphilus. The sequence continues at coordinate 11,666 of PFIP01000023.1, read as the reverse complement.
TTAAATTTATTTTTATTATTATTTTATCTTTTTAAGGAAGGATACATTGAAAAGAAATCCTCATTTAGATATTTATTTAGAAAAAATTAAAATAAATACGGAAAACATTAAAAATTTATGTCAAAAACATGGAATCGAGGTAGTAGGAATAACTAAGGGTTGCTGTGCTATTCCAGAAGTAGGGCAAGCTATAATAGAGGGAGGAATAAAAATATTGGGAGATTCTCGAATTGAGAATCTTAAAAGATTAAAAAAAAATGGACTTAAAGCGGAGACGATGTTAATACGAATACCAATGCTCAGCGAAGTGGACAGAGTTATTGACTGGGCTGATATAAGTTTAAATTCGGAGATTTCAGTAATTAATTTACTATCACAGGCAGCATTAAAGAAAAAAACCGTGCATAGAATAATTCTAATGATTGACCTGGGAGACTTGAGGGAAGGAATTATGCCAGATAATACTTTAGAGATGATGGGAGAAATTAGAAAGTTATCGGGAGTAAAATTAATAGGTTTAGGAGCAAATTTTTGCTGTGTTAGCGGAGTAATGCCTACTAGGGAAAATTTAAATAAATTGGTTAGACTAACGGAAGAAATAGAGAGAAATTTTCAGATAAATTTAGAAGTAATTTCAGGGGGGGATACTAGTGTTTTAAAATTAGTGGAAGATAATATAATTCCTGAAAGAATAAATCAATTAAGAGTAGGAGTAGGAATATTACTCGGTCAAGACGATGTAAGATTGCGAAATATAGCCGGTACTTTTCAAGATACATTTATTTTAACTGGAGAAGTTATAGAAATTAAAGATAAACCATCTTTACCTCAAGGAGAAATTGGACTGGATGCCTTTGGTGAGATACCCGTTCTTCAAGATTTAGGAATAAGGAAAAGAGCTATTTTAGCTTTAGGGAAACAGGACGTTCATCTCGGTAGCTTAATTCCTTTAAAAGAAAGAATAAAGATAATAGGGGCAAGTAGTGATCATTTAATTATAGATGTTACTGATTTTGAAGAAAACATAAAAGTTGGAGATGAAGTAAGGTTTAGATTAAATTATCCGGCTTTACTTTCTACCACTACCTCTAAGTATATAAAAAAATATTTTTATAGAAAGGGAAAAAATAATGGCTATAAATATGAAAGGAAAGAATTTAATATCTATTAATGATTTAAGCAAGGAAGAGGTTGCTCAAATATTAGAAACCGCTGAGATTATGAAGTTAAGGCACTATTCTCACGAAGAACAACCTCTTTTAAAGGGTAAAGTTTTAGGGATGATTTTTCAAAAACCATCTTTAAGGACTAGAGTATCTTTTGAAGCAGGAATGATCCAGTTAGGTGGAGCAGCTATTTATCTTGGTCCTGAAGATATAAAATTAGGGCAAAGAGAGGCCACTAAAGACATTGCTCAGGTGTTATCTCGTTATGTAGATGGAATTATGGCTCGAACTTTTAGCCATGAAATAATATTAGAGTTAGCTAATTATTCATCAGTTCCAGTTATAAACGGATTATCTGACCTTTTACATCCCTGTCAAATATTAGGGGATTTACTAACTATTAAAGAAAAGAAAGGTAGATTATCCAATCTTAAATTAGCTTACCTCGGGGATGGTAATAACGTAGCTCATTCCTTATTGTTTGGGGTAGTTAAAGTAGGTATGGATATTGTTTTAGCTACTCCTTCTAATTATGAACCTAAATCAGAGATCGTAGAGCAGGCTAAAAAGGATGCTAAAAAAATGGGTAGCAGAGTAGAGATTATTCATAATCCATTAGAAGCTGCAGATAAAGCTGATATTATCTATACAGATGTTTGGACTAGTATGGGATTTGAGAAAGAGCGTGACATTAGGAAGAATGTATTTAGACCTTATCAAATAAATCAAGATTTAGTAAATAGAGCAAAAGATGATGTCCTAATATTACATTGTCTTCCAGCTCATCGAGGCGAAGAAATAACTGATGAAGTTATAGATGGACCTCATTCTGTAGTAATCGATCAAGCAGAAAATAGATTACATGCTCAAAAAGCTATTTTAGCTTTATTGCTCTAAATAAAGGAGGATCAAGTGTCTATCTCTTTTCACCTTTTGGATATTATTGATATATTAGTCATTGCTTTTGTATTATATCATATAATATTATTAATTAAGGATACTCCGGCATTACAATTAATCAAAGGATTAATTGTTCTTTTTATTGCTTCTTTCGTTGCTGATCAAATTGGCTTTCGGGCTATTAATTGGCTTTTAAAAGGAGCTATGGCTATGATGGTCGTAGCATTGCCCATAATATTTCAACCAGAAATAAGAAGAGGATTATTGAAGATGGGGAGGAGAGGTTTTTTAATAAATACTTCTTTTTTTCATAAAGAAGATAACAAAAAGATTGAACAATTAATAAACGGATTGGTTATGGTTATACCTATGCTTTCCGCAAAACACAAAGGAGCTTTAATTGTTTTAGAAAGAGAAATTGGCTTAAAAGATATTTTAGAGACCGGCATCATTTTAAATAGTGAATTTTCTCCTGAATTATTGTATTCTATATTTATGCCTGATTCTCCTTTGCACGATGGAGCTGTAATTATTCGGGGTAATAAGATAATAGGAGCAAATTGTATTTTACCACTAAGTGAGAGAATGGATTTTAGCAAATCTATGGGTACTCGACATAGAGCAGCTTTGGGTTTAAGTGAGCAGAGCGATGCCTTAATAATTGTAGTATCAGAAGAAACCAGTAATGTCTCAATCTCTTTGGATGGAAAAATTACTCGACCTTTGGAACCTCAAGGATTAAAAAAGATGTTAGCCCACTTATACCAGCCTAAAATAGTTTCTGAATTTACTTTCTGGCCCAAAGAGGAAGATAATAAATGAAAGAATTAAGAAGTTGGTTATTAAAAAATATTGATATTAAACTACTCTCTATATTTTTAGCTATTATTTTATGGTTATACGTAGCAAGTGGAGAGAACAACCCCATAGTAGAAAATTTTATTGATGTATCTCTTACTGCTACTAATCTCAAAGAAGATTTAGTGATAAAAGAGTTACCATCAACGGTAAGCGTAGGAATTAAAGGTCCTAAAAATATAATAAACAACATTTCTTCTCATCAAATTACCGGAATAGTAAATTTTTCAGAAATTAATAAAGTAGGTCAATATATATTAAAAGTAGAAATTGCTCCTCCTAAGAGAACGGAAATTATCAAAATTATTCCTTCGGAAATTAAAGCAGATATTGAGAGAATTTTAACCAAAGAAGTTGAAGTTGAATATAGTTTAATAGGAATACCTGAAAAAGGATATTCTTTAGCTGAGGAACCTAAAATTATTCCTTCTAAAGTTAAGATAATTGGAGCTCAAAGTATATTAGAAAATGTAAAGCAAGAAATTTGTACCATTGATATTTCTGGAATTAAAGAAGATTTTAATAAAAAGATAAAAATAAATGCCATAGATGTAAATGGAAATGAGGTTAAAGGAGTAAAGATTGAACCGGATACAGTAGAAGTTTCTATTTCTCTATCTCTTGGTTATCCTGAGAAAATATTACCAGTAAAACCAAGAATAATAGGGAAACCAGCTCCCGGTTATTATATTTCTCAAATATTGGCTAAACCTGATGAAATAAAGATTTTTGGAAATTATTCTAAAATAAACAATTTAGAATTTTTAGAGACTATTCCTATTAATGTGAGCGATATTACTACGACTCTATCCGTAAAAGTTCCGCCAGCATTAAATGAGGGGCTAAATATAGTAGAAGGTGAGACTACCTTAATAGAAGTAACTATACAGGTTAAAGAGGCATTAGTTCAAAAAACTCTACCAAGTGTTCCAGTTATACTTCAAGATTTATCTCCCTTCGTATCTTGCGAAATAAAACCTGAGGTAGTGGAGGTAATAATTGAAGGGGAAAATATTTTAATTGATCCATTAAAGAAAGAAGATATAAAAGCTTTTGTAAAATTTGAAGATAATTTCCAGGTAGAACAGAAAGTAAAAGTTCAAGTAGAAGTTCCTGATGGAATTTCTTTGATAAAAATTGAACCAGAAGAAGTAACAGTATTGATTAATAAATAGAATTTATAATTTTCCAATTCGCCAATTCTCCAATACACCAATTGGTAAATTGGGCAATCGGTTAATTGGTCAATTGATATCGAGGTAATTAATGAAAAAATTATTTGGAACAGATGGTATAAGAGGGGTAGCAAACCAAGAACCAATGATTGCTGAGGTAGTTTTTCAGATAGGAAGAGCTGGGGCATATTTATTTAAAGATGAAATTGATCCTAAGATATTAATTGGCAGGGATACACGGATTTCAGGTGATATGTTAGAAGCTGCTTTGATAGCTGGGATATGCTCAATGGGTGTAGATGTTCTAAGAGTTGGAATAATGCCTACTCCCGCAGTAGCCTACCTGGCTAGAGTTTATAATGCTAATTGCGGTATAGTTATTTCTGCTTCTCATAACCCTTTCCAGTATAACGGTATTAAATATATCAGGAGAGATGGATTTAAATTTTCTGATTTAGAAGAGGAAGAGATAGAAAGAATATATTTTAAAAATTATACCAAGAATGAATGGCCTACTGAAAAAAATATTGGCCGGGTAAAAGATTTATCTGAAGCAACAGAAAAATATATTGATTATATTAAAACTACCATTCCCTCTGGATTTAACTTAAAGGGATATAAAATTGTTTTAGATTGTGCCAATGGTGCTTCTTTTATAATTACTCCGCAGGTTTTTACCGAATTGGGGGCGAAGATAATTACCATTAACAATAAACCCAATGGGATTAATATAAATTTTGAGTGTGGATCTACTCGTCCTGATTCCTTAAGAAAAGAAGTTTTAAATCAACAAGCAAATTTAGGTTTATCTTATGATGGAGATGCAGATAGGGTTATAGCTGTAGATGAAAAAGGAAATATTGTAGATGGAGATCAAATTATGGCCATCTATGCTTTAAATCTCATCAAAAAAGGCCAATTATTAAATAATACGATGGTAACAACTTTGATGAGTAATATTGGTCTTGATCGAGTTATAAAAAAAGCAGGTGGAAAAGTTATTAGAACCAATATTGGTGACCGTTATGTATTGGAAATGATGAAGAAGATTAAGGCAGTATTAGGAGGTGAACAATCAGGTCATATTATTTTTTTACAATATGGCACTACTGGAGATGGATTATTAACTTCTCTGCAGCTTTTAAAAGTTCTTCAAGAAGAAGAAAAATCTTTATCTAATTTAGCCTCAGTAATGGAAAAATATCCTCAAATTATTTTAAATTTTAAAGTTAAAGATAAAGGGGAATTCTTTAAAAATATTTACCTAAAAAAAACTATTAAGGAAATAGAAAGGAAATTTAAAGGGAAAGGGAGAATTTTCGTACGGCCTTCTGGGACCGAACCTTTAATCAGGATATTATTAGAGGGAGAAAGTAGGGAAGAATTAGAGGAAATTTCTCAAGATTTAAGAGAGGTGATTGAAAGAGAGGTGATCAAGAATTTAGATTAAAAAAAATTGAATATAAGCGCCAGAACTTGCTTATTTTTAAATAATTTTATATTGCAAAGTAAGTTGACGAGGTAGGAGTTTATCGAAAATTCGGCGGATGCTCCTGGGTTGGCCAGATCCTTAAAAAACCTACAAAACTTTCCAGTAATGGCAAGGACAAAAAGGTTTTTATGGTTAGGATCCATTTAGGGATTCAATAAAACTTTCTTTAAATAAAAATTAATCAATTATGGTTTTTTATTTTGTATTAGTATTTTATTGATATTAAAGAATAATACCCTATTATCTATCCTTTTGAATGGATTGTTAATAGGGTATTTTGTTTTTTAAGAAAATATTTAATTTAAGAAGGGATGAAAAATGTGCGGAATAATTGGATATATTGGTTCAAAAGAAGCAGTACCAATTTTGTTAGATGGGTTAAAGAAATTAGAATATAGAGGATATGATTCTGCAGGTATTGCGGTATTAAAAGATAATAAAATTGAAATTAAAAAAAGTAAAGGAAAGATAGCTAGATTAGAAGACTTATTAAAGAAGAGTATACCGAAAGGAAATACCGGATTGGGACATACTAGATGGGCTACTCATGGGAAACCTAATAACCTAAATGCTCACCCTCATAATGGATGTAATTCAGAAATAGCGGTAGTGCATAATGGCATTATAGAAAATTATCTTCTTTTAAAAGAAAGATTAATTTCAGAAGGGCATAATTTTGTCTCGGAGACAGATACTGAAGTTCTTCCTCATTTAATAGAAACTAATTATAAGGATAATTTAACCTCAGCGGTAAAAGAATCTCTAAAAGAGATAGAAGGATCTTATGCTATCGGAGTCATTTCAACTCGTGATCCAGAAAAAATTGTAGCTTCACGTTGGAGGAGCCCTTTAATTATCGGAGTAGGGAAAGGGGAAATGTTTTTAGCTTCTGATATCCCAGCCCTGCTTAAATATACGAATAGAGTAATCTTTTTAGAGGAAAGGGAAATTGCTACCATAACTAAAGATGGAGTGGAAATAATCAATTTTGAAGGTAAAATTTTGGAAAAAGAAATAATAAATATTGAATGGGATGCGGAGATGACTGAAAAGAGTGGATATAAGCATTTTATGTTAAAAGAAATTTTTCAAGAAACTATGGTTATTCGCAATAACTTAGAAGATAGGATTAATTTATCCACCAAATCTCTAGAACTTTATAATTTATCTCTCTCCTTAAAAAACATTAAAGAGATAAAAAAAATATTCATCTTAGCTTGTGGAACTTCTTATTATGCAGCTTTAGTTGGTAAATACATTTTAGAAGAGTTAACCAATATTAATGTAGAAGTAGATTATGCTTCTGAATTTAGGTACAGAAAAATATTGTTAGACCAGAAAGATTTAGTTATGGTGATATCTCAATCGGGTGAAACTGCTGATACTATTGCTGCTTTAAATTCCTGCCAAGAAGTTGGTTCCCATGTTTTAGCTATTACTAATGTAAGGGGAAGCACCATTAGCCGTAAGGCAGATAGTGTAATATATCTTAATGCTGGACCAGAAATAGGTGTTGCTTCAACGAAAGCTTTTATTGGTCAATTAATATCCCTTTACCTTATATCTCTCTATTTTGCCCAAGTTAGGGAGTCTCTTAATTTCTCAGAGATTAAGAAAATAATTTCTGAGTTTATAAAACTTCCTCAAATGGCTGAGATTATTTTACTTAAAGACCCGGAAATTATCAAATTAAGTGAAGAATTTTGTAATTTCCATAATTTTTTATATCTGGGAAGAGGAATTAATTATCCTATCGCTTTAGAAGGAGCTTTAAAACTTAAAGAGATTTCCTATATCCATGCTGAAGGTTACCCAGCGGGAGAAATGAAACATGGGCCAATTGCTCTACTAGATAAAACTTTTCCGGTAGTGGTAATAGCACCTCGAGACAAAGTCTATAACAAAGTAATTAATAATATAAAGGAAGTTAAAGCCAGAGATACATTGGTATTAGGTATTGCTACGGAAGGAGATAAAGAGATTTCCAATCTTGCAGATAGAGTATTCTATATTCCTCAAACTTTGGATCTATTATATCCAATTTTAGCGGTAATACCTTTACAATTATTTGCTTATCATATTGCTGATAAATTGGGTTGTGATATTGACAAACCAAGAAATTTAGCTAAAAGTGTTACTGTGGAGTAAAGAACTGGTTATTTTAAAAAAACATTTTGTAAAATTTAAAAGCAAGAGTATAATTAATTAAAATAAAATTAGGAGAAATTTTTAGGAGGAAAATTATTGATGGAAAAAATAACTAAAGAAAGGATTTTAGAAAAAGTTAAAGAATTAAAGGTAAAGTTTATTAGATTAAGGTTTACAGATATTTTAGGGATACCTAAGAATGTAGAAATTCCGACCAGAGAATTTAAAAAAGCTCTTGAGGGTAAGAAAATGTTCGATGGATCATCTATTCAAGGTTTTGTACGGATCGAAGAGTCGGATATGTATCTAAAGCCAGATTATTCTACTTTTACCATAAATCCCTGGGAAGAAGAAAAAGATGTAGCTCGGATTACCTGTGATATTTATAATCCTGATGGTTCACCTTTTGAAGGTTGTCCCAGAAATAATTTGAAGAGAGTAGTAGAAGAAGTTAAAGAAATGGGATATTCTACCAATATTGGACCAGAAGTAGAATTTTTTCTATTTTTTAGAGATGAAAACGGTAAAGCTACCACAAAAACTCACGATCAAGGGGGATATTTCGATCTTTTACCCATTGATTTAGGAGAAGAAGCAAGAAGGGATATAGTTATTGCTTTAGAAAAATTAGGCTTCGAAGTTGAGGCCTCTCACCATGAAGTTGCTCCAGGGCAACATGAAATAGATTTTAAATATTGTGATGCACTTACTGCCGCTGATAGAATAATGACTTTAAAATTGACTGGTAAGACCATAGCTTTAAAACATAATTTACATGTTACCTTTATGCCCAAACCTATTTTTGGTGTAGCTGGCTCTGGAATGCATACTCATTTATCTTTATTTAAAAATGGGGAAAACATTTTTTATGACCCTAATGGTAAATACAGATTAAGTCAAGAAGCTTTATATTTTATTGGAGGTTTATTAAAACATGCCAAAGGGTTTACGGCTATTACTAATCCTTTAGTAAATTCTTATAAGAGGTTAACCCCTGGTTACGAAGCGCCTGTTTATATTGCCTGGTCAGAAAGGAATCGTAGTCCTTTGGTTAGAATACCTGCGGAAAGAGGAGTAGGTACTCGAGCAGAACTTAGAAATCCTGATCCATCCTGTAACCCCTATTTAGCCTTTGCAGTAATTTTAAAAGCTGGAATAGATGGAATTAAAAAACAGATTGATCCTGGAGAGCCAGTTTATCAAAATATTTATACTATGAGCCAAGAAGAGAAAAAATCGTTAGGTATTGAAAGCTTACCCTCCACTTTAAATCAAGCTTTAAACGAATTAGAAAAGGATGAGGTGGTAAAATCAGGCTTAACTGATCACCTATTAACTAATTATATTGAAGCCAAGAGAAAGGAATGGGAGGCATATCGTATTCAAGTTCATCAGTGGGAATTGGATAGATATTTGACGATTTATTGAGAAATGAAGAGATTGGAGGTAAATAAATATGGAGAATTTTAATAAAAGCTTTAATTTAAAAAAAATCGATTTAAGAAGTGATACGGTTACCTTACCGACAGACGAGATGCGAGAAGCAATGAAAAATGCTGAAGTTGGAGATGATGTTTATAAAGAAGATCCCACCGTAAATCGATTGGAAGAATTAGCTGCTAAAAAATTAGGAAAAGAGGCAGCATTGTTTATCTCAAGTGGAACTATGGGTAATTTGATCGCTGTCTTGACTCATTGCCAAAGAGGAGATGAAATAATTTTAGAAGCAGACTCCCATATGTATTATTATGAGGTAGGAGGTATGTCAGCTGTAGCAGGGGTGATCCCTCGACTAATTGTAGGAAATAAGGGAGTTCCTAATCCTCAAGATATTAAGAAAGCATTTAGAGAAGAAAATATTCACTATCCTAAGACCACCTTAATTTGTTTAGAAAATACTCATAATCGAGCTGGGGGAACAGTTATTCCTCCTAAAGTAACCGAGGAAATCTGCCAATTAGCCCATCAACGAAATATTTTGGTTCATTTAGATGGAGCTCGAATATTTAATGCTGCTATTGCTTTAAATATTGAACCTTCTGACCTGGTTAAAAGTGTCGATTCAGTTATGTTCTGTCTTTCTAAAGGATTGAGTGCTCCAGTAGGATCAATTTTAATAGGTTCAAAGGAATTTATTCAAAAAGCTCGCAAAAATCGAAAGATGTTAGGTGGGGGGATGAGACAAGCAGGAATTTTAGCCGCAGCGGGAATAATTGCTCTTGAAAAGATGGTAGAAAGATTAAAAGAAGATCACCAAAATGCTCGTCTTTTGGGAATAGGTTTAAATGCCCTAGATGGGCTAAAAGTTGACTTAGAAACAGTTCAGACTAATATGGTTAATTTTGATCTTCAAGAAGTAGGTATGGACACTGCTCAATTTTTACCTAAGTTAGCGAAATATAATATATTAGGATCACCACGGCCACCCGCTAAAGTTCGTTTAGTTACTCATTATGGAATCAGCGAAGAAAACATTTTTACAACTATAGAAGCGATAAAAGAAATAGTTAGAAATTAGTATATAGAAGTAGGGGCGTATTGCATACGCCCTACAATATAATCATAAAAATTGTAAGGCAGGCGTCTCGGCTGTCAAGGAGGTATATTTTTTGCAAGCTTTACCAGGATATAGAAAATGTTTTGTATGTGGAAAAGATAATCCCATTGGTTTAAATATTACCTTTTTTAAGGATAAAGACAAAATAAAAGCAGAATTTATTCCCGAATCAAAACATCAAGGTTATAAAGGGATTGTTCATGGGGGAATATTATTTTCTATTTTGGATGAGATAATGGGCAGAACTGCATTTATAAATAAAGGTGTAATGACTTTAACAGTAGAAATAAATGTCAAATATAGAAAAAAAGCTCCAGTAGGTAAAAAGATTATCTTTACTGCTCAGATGACTGAAGATTTGGGTAAAATGGTTGAGGCTCAAGCGGATGCCCGTTTAGAAGATGGCACACTATTAACGGAGGCAAGGGGGAAATTTATAGTTATTTCTAAAGAGATGCAGAGAGAAGTAGAAGAATATTTTAATTTTTAAATTAGTTTAAATTTATTATAGAAGATTAATTAACCAATCTTCTTAAATAAAATAAGATTAGTAATAAACAGGAGAAAAAAATTAATTTTTACTAAATTGTTAATGTTATTTATAGCAATTCCAGTAGTGGAGCTGTATATCTTAATTGAAGTGGGAAAGAAGATAGGAAGTCTAACTACTATCGGTATAATTATTTTAACCGGGATATTAGGAACTTATTTGATAAAAAGTCAGGGTTTTATGATTTTAAGGAAAATTCAAAATGATTTAAATGAAGGTATCATGCCAGGGGACAGCTTAATTCAGGGAGCAATTATCCTGCTCGGAGGAGTATTACTGCTTACTCCTGGTTTTATCACTGATATCATGGGCTTTATTTTTTTAATACCTGCTGGTAGAAAAATAGTTAAAAAATATTTATTGAAATGGTTAAAAGGAAAGATAAAAAAAGATAATTTTTATTTTAAAGAATTTTAAATATTGATAACTAAAATAAAAAATATTAAGTAAAGAGGAATGATATTCTTGATTATAGGTTGTGGGATAGATTTAGTTAAAATTGAAAGAATAGAAAAAATAATTAAAAGATGGGGAGATAATTTAACCTCTAGAATGTTTACCCTCTTAGAAAGAGAGTATTGTAAAAAAAGAAAGAGTAATAAATATCAATCTTATGCCGGGAAATTTGCAGCCAAAGAAGCTTTATTAAAGGCATTAGGATTGGGTTTGGGAGGGGTTAACTGGACCGAAATAGAGATAAGCAATAATGAACTCGGTCAGCCGATTATCAAGACCAGTGGAAAATTAAATATAATCGTTTCCAAAAAAGGGGTAAGTAAATATTTTTTAACTATATCTCACACCAAAGATTATGCTGTAG
>PFIP01000167.1 GCA_002782675.1 Candidatus Infernicultor aquiphilus | reverse complement strand
ATTCTTTTGCACCATTAAGTAAAGAAGAGATAGGGGATACGGTAATGGTGATTCTATCGGGAGGTATGGTCCTGGGTTCTCCGGCAGCAGGTGATGAGGGAGCAGAAAGAGGCATTAAATAATAATTTTTATGCTCTACACGAATGGATAGGTTTGATGTATTATGGTGTAGGTTTTAGGTGAAGGGAAAATGCATATTAGTGTACAGCGTTGAGCGTACGAAAACGGGGACAGGCTACTTTTTAGCTATTATGTAGGGGTTGAATTCATTCGATCCAACATTATAGGTTGATGCTATTTTAATTTTTTAATATGTGTTATAATTTTACATATGGATAAAGAGTATTGGCAATATGTAAGCCAAAGAAAGAGTAAATATGGAGATACAAATCGATCAACACACCTTAGAACGATCAGAGAAACGAGGAAAATGTGAGGTGAAATAAAATGAACATTCTTTATAATGACAAAACAGATCTTCTCTATATTCGTTTAGATGAAAGAAAACAGGAAGTTGTGAACAAGCGAATTTCTGAAGATATTGTGTTGGATATAGGAAAAGATGAAAGAGTTATAGGTATTGAGATTCTCGGTGCCTTAAAACGGGTGAATTTAGAAAGGCTTTTACCGATAAAGTATGAAACCCCAAAGGGGGTCGCCTCTTAGGAAGAAAAAAAAGGAATCCTTTAAGGAGAGATAATTTTGGAGCGAGATCATGCCCAGAGGAGTTTTTGGAAGATTTTCATCTTTATGGATTGGCGGAACGCTACTTGCAATTCACGAATACGGGGAAATCGATCGCAGGAGAGTATATCAATATTTGTTGGAAAAATTAGAACTTTTCAAGGCTTTTAAAAAAGAAATACTTAATTGGCTGAAGAATTAGTCTTTATAGCAGATAAGATAAAGAGATAAGATAAAAAATAAATGTTGGTTATTTAGCTCTATATTACTGGGAGCCTGATAAAAAAATGGAAAAATCCCTAAAAATACAAAAAGAAAAAATCATTCTAAAACTAAAAGATTATTTTAAACAGGAGGCATCGGGGTATCATATTGAAATGGTTTTCCTGTATGGTTCTTGGGCCAGAGGATATCCTCACTATGATTCTGATTTAGATTTAGCCCTACTTTTCTCCTCTCCAATCAAAACTGAAGAATCTCTTTTTGCCTTAATTACTCAGATCTCTTATGAATTAAGCAAAGATTTGGGTCGAGAAGTAAATATTATTCCTATCTATAGTGATTTCCCTCATCCTATGCTTTATTACAATGCTATAATTTTAGGAATGCCTTTGTATATTAAAGATAAGGATAAATATATACAGTTAAAATTAGAATCAATCTATCAAATGGAGGATTTTCAAATTTTTGGTATTACCTGGCAGAGGAAAGTTGCCCAAGACATTATAAAGGAGATCATCCATGCCTGAATTTAATTATGCCAAAGGAAGGATTACCGATTCTTTACAATTTATAGCCACCGAGATAAAAGAATTTGAAGAAGACTATAGTACAAAAATCTGGAAAGATTATAAAGAAGATCGTAAACTACAGAAACTAATGGACCGAACCATAGAAAATATCTTTACTGCCTTGATTGAAATATGTGGTACTATTCTTACTCAAGAAGGTATTTCGGCAGAGAGTTATGCTCAGGCGTTAAGTGAATGTGCTCAGAGATTGGGATTTTCTGAAGAAGAACAAGAAATATTGGCTAAAATAGCTATGCAAAGGAATAGGTTGGCTCATCGATATCTTAACTTTCGTTGGCAGGCAATCGATATGTTTATTAAAAATAAATTGCTTATCCTAAAATTATTGACCAAGATTTCCGAAAAACCAGAATAGTAAAAAAGAGTAAAAGGGAAACAGAAATAGTTCAATATTTATAAGTATTGTAAGCATAAGTAAAGAAATCGGGGAATTATTAATAGAAGAGCGGAGGAATTTGGTGGATAAAATCATCAGGAAATTTTTTTGGGTAGTTTTAGACTTAGTTTTTATAAATATTTCTTTTATTCTATCTTTGTTATTAAGATTTGGCAAAGAGTGGGATGCTTATTTTTTTCTTGGTCCAGAGTCACTGATTTATCTTTCGGTATCTTTTTTCATATTCGCCTTATTTTTCAGGCTATATACCCGGATGTGGAGATATTTGAGTATAGGCGACCTTTTTTTAATTACGGAAGTAGTTACTGCGGGGGTATTTGTATCCTATCTGGGTTTAAATATAGTGCATAGCCTTCCTCTTCCTCGAACAGTAATAGCTTTGACCTGGTTTTTTAGTCTGGCCTTTATAGGAGGAAGCAGATTACTCTGGAGATTATATTGGGAAGGAAGGACCCCTTTAAAGAGAAGAGAAGAGCGGATATTAATTGTAGGAGCAGGAGATGCCGGGGAAATTATTTGTAGAGAAATAGAGAAAAGAAAAGATTTAGGTGTATTGGTCGGCTTTGTGGATGATGATAGGGCTAAAATTGGCAAGATAATTCGTAACAAAAAAGTATTAGGCCCAATTGATCAGATTAATGAGGTTATGGATCAAGAAAAAGTTGGCCTGGTAGTTATTGCTATCCCTTCCGCCAGAGGTAATGTGGTTAGAAGAATTATAGATAAGATAGAGAAAAGGGATATTAAAATAAAGATTGTGCCAGGTTTGTATGAATTATTAGGCGATAAAGTCAGTGTTTCTCGCATTAGGGAGGTCAAAGTAGAGGATTTATTAAATCGAGAACCGATTAATTTAAAGATAGAAGAAATATCTAAATATCTAAAAGGGAAGAAAGTAATGATCACCGGGGGAGCAGGCTCTATTGGTGAAGAAATAAGCTTACAGGTAGGTAAATATTCTCCTTCAGAATTAATGATCTTAGACCATAGTGAAAATGGTCTTTTTTATATGGAAAGAAAGATAAAAAAGGAGTATGGCGATTTGAAGCTTAATATAATGGTAGCAGATATTAGAAATAGAGAAAAAATGGAAAATATATTTAGGAGTTTTAAACCAGAGGTAATTTTTCATTCTGCAGCCCATAAACATGTTCCTATGATGGAATATCATCCTGATGAGGCAGTGAGTAATAATATCCTGGGAACTAAAAATTTAGTGGAGTTAGCAGATAAATATGAGGTTAATAATTTTGTAATGATCTCTACCGATAAGGCTATTAATCCTACCAGTGTAATGGGGGCAAGTAAGCAAGTAGCTGAAATGATCCTAAAAATGTATGGGAAAAAGAGTAAGACTAATTTTGTGGCGGTTCGCTTTGGAAATGTATTGGACAGCAGTGGAAGTGTAATCCGCACCTTTAAGAAGCAGATTGCTGAAGGTGGTCCTATTACCATAACTGACCAAGAAATGGAGAGATACTTTATGACCATTGCTGAAGCAAGCCAGCTGGTAATACAGGCTGGAGGATTAGGCCTTGCAGGGGAAGTATTTGTATTAAATATAGGTGAACCAGTAAAAATAGTGAATTTAGCCCGGGATTTAATCAAGTTATCCGGTTTTATACCCGATGAGGATATTAAGATAGAGTTTATTGGATCAAGACCAGGGGAGAAATTATTTGAAGAATTATTAACCGAAAAAGAACGAAGTAAGGTGCTGGGAGAAAGCGGGCACGAGAAGATTTTTATTGCTCAGACTGAAGATGTTGATGGAGAGAAGTTGGATGAGGATATTAAAGAGTTAGAAGTGCTGGCTAAGCAGATGGATAGTGAAGGGATTGTTAGAAAGTTGCAGGAAATTGTACCAAGTTATAGACCTAATCGAGAAATGCTTAAAAGGTAAAAAAAGGTGCCAGGCACTAAATTTGTCCTAAAGGTAAAAAAAGGTGCCAGGCACCTTTTTTTACCTTTTTTGTCCATAAAGAATATGTTATATAAGGAATTTATATGCAAATAGTTATTGTTGGTGCTGGGCCAGCAGGATGTTATACCGCTCAGCTCTTAAAGCATTATGGGGTGGGGTCGTCTATACGCATAATTGAAGAACATAATGAAGTAGGAAGACCAATGAGTTGTGCAGGGATTGTAGGAAGACAGGTCTTTAACAATACTTTATTACCTCTTTCGAAGGCTTCTATTATAAATCAAATTGATGGAGCCTTAATTATTCATGGAGATAATAACTTTTTAATTAAAAGACCAGGGGTGGCTTATGTAATAGATCGGGAGAGGTTTGATCAAGAGCTAAGCCGAGGATTAAAGGTAGAGTGTGGAAAGAAGTTAGTGGAGATAAAGAGAGAAGGGTCTGGTTACGTAGTTAACACTAATGTAGAGGATATTTATGCTGACTTAGTGATTGGGGCTGATGGGCCAAAATCAGAAGTAAGGAAGTTTATTGATTTTGATTTAGAAGAGTTTAAAGGGAAAAGGAGAGAAGGAGCTAGAATATATAATAAAAAATATGGTTATGTGGGAATGCAATATAGAATAAAATTGGATAAGGCTATTTCTGATTCTGATCTAAATATTACTAAAGTACATATGTGTGAAGGTATCCCCTTTTTTATCTGGATTATTCCCGAGAATAAGGAAATTATCCGTCTAGGAATTATTGCTCAAAATGGATGGCAGCAATTAGATAATTTTATAAAAAAATATAATATTAAAGGTGAAATTGTGGATAAATTAGCCGGAATTATTCCTTTGGGATTAGCGAGTAATACTTATTATAAAAATATTGTTTTAGTAGGTGATGCTGCTGGTCAGATAAAACCCTTAACCGGAGGAGGTATTTATTACGGCTTAAAAGCGGCAGAGATTTTGGTAGATTGTATTCGGGAAGGTAAGATAGCTGAATATGATAGAAGATGGAAGAGAAAATTCGGGAGAGAGATTAATTTTGGATTAAAGGCACGGCAAGTCTATGAAAAATTAAACCATGATGAGTTGGGGAAAATATTTTTAGTATTTAAGAAAAATACAAAATTTATAGAAAAGATAGCTAATTTCGAAAATCATTCAGTGGTGTTTAAAGAAGCGCTTAAAAGTCCTAAGATATTAATAGATGCAGGGAAAATTCTAGGCCGAAATATTGGGAAGATATTATTTTAAGAGAAGGGGGAACTGAATTGAAGGCGATAATACTTTGCGCTGGAAAAGGAACTCGTCTTAGGCCACTTACCTATACGAGTGCTAAGCATTTAATCCCTATTGCTAATAAACCAGTTTTGTTTTACGGAATTGAGGCAATTAGAGACTGTGGGATAAAAGATATCGGGTTAATTATCGGGGAGACTGGAGAGGACATCAAAGAAGAAATAGGTAATGGAGCTAAGTGGGGGGTAAATATTTCCTATATTGAACAGAAGGAGGCTTTGGGGTTAGCTCATGCGGTGGTAATGGCGCGCGATTTTTTAGGGGGAGATAAATTTTTAATGTATTTGGGAGATAATCTTTTAAAAAATGGAGTAAAACCTTATATAAGAAAGTGTAAGGAGGGAGATTATAATGCCTTTGTCTTATTGACGAAGGTGGATAATCCTCGACAATTTGGCATTGCTGAGCTGGAAGATGGAAAGGTAGTAAGGGTAGTAGAAAAACCTCAGAAGCCAGCCAGTAATTTAGCCTTAATAGGGGTCTATCTTTTTGATAAAAATGTTCATCTGGCTATTGATAGTATAAAGCCATCTGCTCGGGGGGAATTAGAGATTACCGATGCGATCCAATGGTTGATTGATAATGGTTATAAGGTTGGAGCTGAAGTTATTAAAGGTTGGTGGAAAGATACCGGGAAACCGGAAGATATTTTAGAAGCTAACCGTTTAATTTTAGAAGATATGGAAAGAGATATTAGTGAAGCGATGGTAGATGAGAGTTCTCAGATTTTAGGAAGGGTTAAAATTGGGAAAAGTACAGAAATTATTAATTCTAAAATATTAGGACCAGTAATAATTGGAAACAAAGTTAGAGTAATTGATTCCTATATCGGTCCTTTTACTTCTCTTTCTGATGGAGTAGAAATAAAAAAAAGCGAAATTGAATATAGTGTAGTTATAGAAGAGACTAAAATAGAGAATATACGAGGGCGAATGCAAAGGTGTCTGATTGGTAAAGATGTACGAATTTATCATTCTAAAGACTTGCCCTTAGTGTACGAATTTATCTTAGGTGACCATAGTAAAGTAGGTTTATTATAAAGAAGGTAAAAAAAGGTGCCAGGCACTAAATTTGTCATAAGGTAAAAAAAGGTGCCTGGCACTTTTTTTTACCTTTTTTTACCTTCTTAGAAAGAAGTACCTAAAGTGATATAGATATCATATCCTTTGGGGTCGATTAGTGCTTTGGCTGCTCCTAATCTTAGAGTAAAGGGAGAGTCATATTTAAGATTGAAGTCTGCTTTTAATTCTGCTCCCATACTGGCTTTAAAGTCCTGCCAATTAGAATTGATTTCATCTTTTTCAGTATTTATATTTAGGTTTGCACTTTCCCAGGCATTTCCTAGATCAACGAAGAAGACACCAGAAAGTCTTTCTAAGAACAGGGAGATAGGTCCTAGTTTAATGCTGTGCTCGATGTTGGCCAAAGGGAAACGATATTCTAAATTGGCTAAAAGTAAATTGTTCCCGGCAAGAGTGGCAGATTTATACCCCCGAAGCGGAAAAGTATTCACCTCAACATCACTCAGATTGTCCGCAGAATTGTAGCCTCCTAATTTAAATTTTTCTTTATCTAAATTTGATTCTAATAGGTTCGATGAGCTACAGCCAGCAACTAAACGGAAAGCTAATACCTGATGAAGAAAGGGAAGAGGAAGGAATTGTCTCCCATCAAATAATAATTTATTAAAAGTATAATCACTGCCTAAAGCTTTATCGGCATGTTCGTAGGTTAGAGAGAAGGAGTGGCCTTGTTCGGGGCTGATAGAGAATCCATATTTTTCTGCATCAGAATAGGAGTAGCCTAATCTTAGGCTGGCGATTTTTTCTTGGTCGGTATCTAAGGTAGTTGTTGTGTCAGAAGAAGAAAATTTTTCATATTGGTACCCCAAAGAAACTGTTTGTCTGTAAGAACGAGAATTTGTAGGGGAAGAAGTTTTTCCTTTAAAGGGAAAGTATAAATTAATGCCGGTTTTTCCTTCTTCCCACCAGGAAGTAGGTGAGACTTCATTAGATGTAAGAGCAGAAGAAGAATTTTGATCTAATTTTTCATTTTGAGAAGCAAGAGCAGTTTTCCCAGAAAGGTAAAAATTGATAATGGGTAATTGACGGTAATTATAATAGCTCAAATTATAATTTATGTTGTTACTGAGCAACCCATAAGTAACCGTCAAAGGGATAGAATAAAATCCCAGTACATCTTGTAATTCAGTTGAAAAGCCAATTCCCAAATCGTTTTCGGTGATTTGAACAGCGGGAATCCAGTAGGTAGGAGGCCAGAAAGTAGTAAAAGAATAATAGGGATGGACAGGGTAATTATTTAATAAAGCCATTTGGTTTTTAGGTAGAGTGCTATATAGATTAAATAAATTAGTTTTTTGAACTGGGATGATTAGTGATTTGTCATATTTTATTTCAGCCCATTGTTCAGGGTCTATTTTTATAAGATGAAGCTCATATCCAGTAGTATGATAATTGATAAAGGCTAATTGTTGGCCATCAGGAGAGATGGCCGGTTGAAAGGCTCCACCCAGGACATTGGTTACTTGATATAATTTTTTATCAGGCAATGAAAAGGCAAAGATATTATAAATTCCGGTGCGGTCAGAAGAAAAGAAGAGATATTTGCTGTCAGGAGACCAGCAAGGGCTAAGGTCATTATATTGGTCTTGAAAGATAGGCCAAAGAGAAAAAGTAGAATTGTTATTAGAATTAATAGAATTATTAGAATTAATAGAATTATAATTAGAGTCAAAATTTGAAATATATATATCCTGATAGCCCTGTCGCCAGGCGGAAAAAGCGATCATATCCCCTTGGGGAGACCAGGAAGGTTGATATAATTGAGTATCATCACGAAAATCAGTTAAATAGATAATATCTTCTTTATTAATAGGGTTATAAGTAGGTTGGCTTTCATTAATGGATGAGGATGAAGAGTGTAAGGAGTGTAAATTAATTAAGGCCAGGTTGTTTGTTCCTGATTCATTAATTACTGCCACAATTTGACTATTATCTGGGTTAGGTGACCAGTTCGGATCGCGAGCACGTAAACCTTCAGAGAGGCGGATTTCTTTATTTGTTCTTAAGTCAAATAAATAAAGGTCATAATATTCATAAAACTGCTCATAATTGCCTAATTTAGAATAAATTATTTTAGAACTATCGCCAGAGATGCTAAAAGAAGAATCCTGGCCATAGACTCTTTTAATTAAAGTTTGGCTTTTTTGATTAGAAAGATTTGAAAAAGTTACCGGAACAGAAGAAATTAAAGGGTCGATAAATTGAATGAAAGGATAAGAATGAGGAGAAGAAACTCTAACCGCTATTCTATCTCCATTGGGTGTGGAAAACCAGCGAGGATAATCGACCCAATAATTATAGTTAGTAAGTTGTTGAGACTCAGTAATGCTTTTTGAGGAGATAATCTTTTGAGCCTGAAGCTGATATTTTTCTTTTAGATAATCTTTCCAGGTTTGATATAGTTCGGTTAAGTTTGAACCAATGGCCTGTTTTAGGGCATAATTTATTCCTAAATAAGGGTATTGACAGAAGGTCTCACTTAAGGCAATGACTTTGCTTTCTCCATATCTTTGGGCTATAAAATGGATGAGAGATTGACCATAGATATAAGGAGCCGTACCATCGGGCCAGGAAGTAAGATAATAACCATCTATCTGATCTAAGGTGTTGAACTTATCTTCGAGGGTGGCCATACGAAGATACATATCATAGCGAGAATCTATACCTCTACCCCCAGCGGTAAATTTAGTTTCATTATAGACTGCTAATCCTTCAGTCGACCAGATGGGCTGGAGGGCATTAGGAGTAATTATCTGACCAAAGAGAGCCCGAAGAGCAGTAATAAGCCCACCAGTCATCTCAAAATGAGCTAAGTGGGTATATTCGTGAGTGATAACTATTTTAAGCCAGCTTTTAAATTTCATATCAAAGGATGTAGCAGTGGGTGCAGTTAAGGAAAGGCGAATCACTTGATGTGGAAAAGAAGAAGCAAAACCCAGGGCATAATCAGAAAAATCTTCTATAATTATAGCTATCTTCTGCAGGTGCAGGCGATGTTTTGGAGAGCCTAGTTGGGTATTAATTTTAAGATACACTTCTTCAGCTATATTGGCTACTTCTTGAGCTGACTGTTCGCTATTATATTCGTAATCTTTATTTTGATGTGGGTAAAAATAGACCGAAAAGTGAGGACTTTCTAAAACCTGCCAGGTTAAGCTGGGATCATAACGGTTAGCTTCCGCTTGCACAGTTATTGGTGAGCATACTAATAGAAATAGTACAGTAGTAATATAAATAAGAAGAAATACTGTCTTTTTCATGTTTTTCTCCAAGGTTAAAAAGGTAAAAAAAGGGAAAAAAAGGTGCCTGGCACCTTTTTTTCCCTTTTTTTCCTTTCATTTATGACAATAGGTCTGTTTTAATCCGATTTAGTAAGAGTTGGTAAAAATGATCAGTAATTAAATTCTTATGAGTTTTCTTGCTTATTCCTAATACGCTTTGTCGGGTAAGGTTTAAAGAAGTTGCTATATCTTTTATTCTATAACCTTCTTTTATTAATAGGTAGACAAGCAAATGCTTTAGGTGTTTATTATTTTCGATATCTCCAAATCGTTCTTTAACTTTTTCTAACCTATTTTCTATATTTTTGGGTGGTTTATTTTGGATATAATTTGAAGTTATTTTATTGAAATTCTGGAGAGCCTTTTCCGAGTTATTTTTTTGGCTATTTTCTTTTACAAAATTAATAAAATTATCTGGATTGGTTTGACAAAGTGTTAAGAATTCATCAATCTTTAGCCAAGGGGGAGTGATTTTATCTGGAGCGGGGAGAAGATATTGAAAACTACTCCAGGGGAATTCTTCGGGAGAATCTGCCAATCCGGCCTCTACTGGATTTAGACTAATATAAGATGCCAC
This sequence comes from Candidatus Infernicultor aquiphilus, assembly GCA_002782675.1. Classification (GTDB taxonomy): domain Bacteria; phylum Atribacterota; class Phoenicimicrobiia; order Phoenicimicrobiales; family Phoenicimicrobiaceae; genus Infernicultor; species Infernicultor aquiphilus. The sequence continues at coordinate 2,761 of PFIP01000167.1, read as the reverse complement.
ACTATACAGGTAAAAAGGATTTAAGATAAGATGGCTTTTATAGCGATCCTGGAAGAGATGACCTTTTCTAATATGTTTTATGTTATACCAGTGAGCATAAGAGGAATTTAAAAATTGCATGGCTTGAGAGAGATTTGCTTCCTCTGTCTTTAAGAGAAGGTGAGAATGTGTATCCATTAGGACATAAAAAAATATATGAACTTTAAATAAATTGGAGGTTTTTTGCAGAAGCTGTAAAAATTTATTTCTATCTACATTATCAGCAAAAATATCTATTCCTTCAATTCCTTTAACTATAATATGATAGAGTGCATTTTTATATTCAATTTCTTTCCTGTTTTTTCTTACCATAATGGTAAAAGTATACTATTTTATTTAGAATAGTTCAAATTATTTATGGGAGATCCCGGTACCAAATTTGTCTAAAAGGTAAAAAAAAGTGCCTGGCACCTTTTTTTACCTTTTTACCTTTATGACAAAAAAGGTGCCAGGCACCAAATTTGTCATAAATTATAGTTGAAGATTTTTTAAGAAATAGTGTATAATTAATTTCAGTTATTTATTCCAAAGGAGAATTAAAGAAAATGACCCAAAAAACTATCACTAATAAAATGGTAAAAAAGAGAAAAAAAAGAGATTTGTGGTTTTATATCATAATAATTATTTTACTCGCTGCGATGTTTTTGTGGTATCTCAGGCAAATAGGATATTTACCTTTATGGATAGATAACCAGCCGTCACCCCTTATTACCCAAATGGATTCAACCCTAAGAGAGAAAAGAGCAGCTTTTAAAATTATAAATGCTCACGAACATGTTCAATCCTTCCGCAATATACCAATCCTCCTTAAGATGATGGAAGACTGTCAGATTGAAAAAATGGTTTTATTGGGGACTTCCAAGTATACCTTTTATTTAAATCCTAAATACGGTTTTACTGAATATGATCAGAATAATGAAGAGATAATCAATATAAGTAAAAAATATCCTGATAAATTTATTGCTTTATGTACCATAAATCCTCTTGATGAAGATAAATTGGAAAAATTAAAGGCTTGTATTGTAGCTGGAGCTAAAGGTTTAAAATTGTATAATGGTCATGGTTATTTTTATGATCATTTTTTCAAACTTTCCTTAGATGACCCTGGGATGATGGAGGTATATGAATATTGCGAAGAACAGAGAATACCCATCCTTTATCATATAAACAGTGGTCGCTTTCTGGACCAAATGGAGAGGATTTTGAAAACCTTCCCTAATTTAGTGGTTGTTGCCCCTCATTTTATCTTGACTTCAAGAAATATTACTCTCTTAAGCAGACTCCTTGATACTTATCCCAATCTCTATACTGATATAAGTTTTGGTCATCCTGATTTTCAAGTAACTGGATTTAAAAGTATTTCTCAGAATGCTGTGGCCTTCCGGGAATTTATGCAAAAATATCGTGACCGGATAAACTTTGGGACTGATATAGTAATTACTTCTTATCGAGCGAAAAGCAGGAGCTATATTGAGGAGGTAACTTTAAGTTATTTTGATATGCTAGAGAAAGAGGAATTTACCTTGCCTTCATCAATTTATAAGATGATGAGTAAAAAAGCTCGGGAAAATACTGACCCAGATGCAGTGTATAAAGGACTTCATCTTGATGATGAAACGTTAAGGATGATTTATCATGATAATGTAGTAAGAATTTTTGGAAAATAAAATAAAATAAAATAAATAAAATAAATAAGAACTGAGGGTATTCTATATTTTATTATTATTATTATTATTTATAGAAAGATACCTATTAATGAATGATACCAAAAGTAAATCTTAATTACCTTAGCGAATCGAAAAATATTTGAAGAAAGGGAAGTATTAAGAGATGAAGAAATTTTTTGTATTATTGTTTGGATTAATTATTTTAATATTAATAGGGGGATGCCAAAATTTGGGAAATATTCTTCCTTTTCTAAATAGAGCCCCAGTTATAATTTCTGAACCTATCATTACTGCTAAAGAAGATCAGCTATATTCATATCAGATAGAGGCTAGCGATCCTGATGGAGATAACTTGAATTATTCTCTTATTATCAAACCAGAGGGAATGAGCATTAATACTGAAAAAAATGGTTTAATTATATGGATGCCAACTAATAATCAAGTGGGAATTCATCAAGTAATGGTGGAAATTTCCGATGGAAAATATAAGGTCCAGCAGGACTTTGAAATTGAAGTGATGAATGTGAATAACCCTCCCCAAATCCTTTCTTATTTTCCGGTCAATTTAAATATTGAAATTAATGAGGGGGATTCTGTAAAATTTGAAATTCAAGCACGTGATAATGACTTGAATACAATTTTACATTATCAATGGTTTTTAGAAGGAGAACTAGTAGAGAATTTCTCTGGAATAGGTAGCGCCTCAAAAAGTACTTGGAAATATTCTTCCGATTACGGCGACTGGGGGATAAAAACAGTGAAAGTTTTAGCAAATGATGGAGAATTTGAGGATAGCGTACAATGGAAAATAACTATCAAAGATATAACTCCTCCTAACCAACCTACAACAAATGAAGTGAGCTCACCGACTAACATTTCAACTCAGATTCTTTCTGGTACTAAAGATGCCAATACTTCCATCTGGATTAATGAAATTGAAGTTGTATCTCTTAATATATCTACTGATTGGTCTTACTCTCTTCCGCTTATTGAAGGGGAAAATAATTTATCTATCACTTCCCGAGATATTTCCGGAAACGAAAGCACTGCAATTA
>PFIP01000094.1 GCA_002782675.1 Candidatus Infernicultor aquiphilus | reverse complement strand
ATGTGGGTTTTTCAGGAGGAGGGCTTTAGCAGACATCAACATCCCCGGAGTACAGAAACCACACTGAATTGCCTGATAATCTAGAAAGGCTTTTTGTAAAGGATCAAGCTTACCAGCCACTTCTAATCCTTCAATAGTTAATACTTCACTGCCACCTATTTGCCCGGTAAGAATCAGACAGGAACAAACTGCTTCCCCGTCAAGAATAACCGTACACGCTCCGCACTCACCTATACTACACCCTTCTTTAGTCCCGGTTAAATTTAACTGTTCTCTCAAAGTATCTATTAATCGTTCTTTAGGTCCTACTTTTAGGGTTACTTCTTTCCCATTTACCTTAATAGTTATGTTAATTCTATGCATTTGTCTTTGACTCCTTTATAACTTTTTCCAAAGACCTTTTTAATAAAATCGCTATAGTCGGTTTTTTATATGGAGTAGACCACCTTACTCCAGTAATAGAAATCATTTCCTCACTAATTATTCTACCTATCTCTTCTAAGTCGATTTTATTTATAGATTTACCCTCTATAGCTTTTTCAACTTTGGAAAGTGACTGAGGATAAGGAGTGGCTGAACCGGGAACCACTCTAACATCTTGAAAAATACTTTTTTCATCTATTTTCACTACTAAAGCAATACTCAACCTGGCAATAGACATAGCCTTTCTCCGGCCTATTTTCTGAAAATCAGTATAATAATGGTCACCCAGTAAAGGAATCTTTATTTTAGTTAATAATTCATTAGCTTCTATTTTAGTTTTATAGGGACCGGCTAAAAATTCTTCTAAAGGTAATACTCTTTCACTTTTTTTAGAAGTTAATACTACCTCAGCCTTTAGAGCAATTAATGGTGGTAAAAGATCTGCTGCCGGAGAAGCATTTACCAGGTTACCACCGATAGTCCCCCGGTTACGGATTTGGGTGGAGCCAATAGTTCGAGCTGCTTCCACCAAAAGTGGAAAATTATGATTAAGCAGGGGCTCCTTAATTAATTTAGAATGAGTGATCAGAGAACCAATCTCTACATAATGGTCAGCTGGTCGGATAAATTTTAAGACTTCCAGGTTACTTATATCTAACAAATAGGAAATTGGTGGAAGTCGGGGACTTTTTTTATGCATATCTACTAAAAGGTCTGTTCCACCAGCCAGGACTTTAACTTTTTCTAATCGATCTAAATAATCTAAAGCTTCTTCTAATTTCTGGGTAGTAAAAAAATCATAAGCTATCACTTTTTATTACCCCCTTACTCAAAGAATATCCCAGCAAAACACGTTCTAAATTAAGGGGTAAGTCTCTGATTCTTCTTCTAGTCGCCTGAGCCACTGCATTAGCGATAGCAGCAGCACCCAATTCCAAAGTTGGCTCCCCAATAGATTTAGCTCCGTAAGGGCCATAAGGGTCAGGATTTTCTACCATAATGGGGGTAATTTCTGGCATATCTTTTATGGTAGGAATTAGATATTCATCAAAATTAGTATTTTTAATATAACCTTTTTCGGTTTCTAATTCCTCCATAATGCCATAACCCAAGCCCATCATTACTCCGCCATAGATCTGCCCTCTTAGACAGGCAGGGTTAATAGCTCTACCTACATCATGGGCGGCAGTAATTTTTATTACCTCAATCTGACCAGTGCCTAGATCAACTTCCACTTCAGCCACCTGGCAACCATAGACATAAGTAAAATATGGTCTGCCTTGACCGGTTACTTCGTCCCAGGAAATATCGGGAGCTTTATACCAGCCATAAGCAGATAAAAATATTCCCTGTTTATGTGCTAAATCTACCGCCTGATCAAAAGAAATAATTTTTTGATCTTTATTTTTATCAGATATATTCTCCTTCTTAAAAACTAGATTATTTGCTCTAATCTTAAATTCAGCTGCTATTATCTCGGCAAGAGTTTCTTTTAATTGATGAGCAGCATTTTTTACGGCATTACCTCCTAATAATGTACTTCGGGAAGCAACGGTAGGACCACTTTCGGGAGAGACTGAAGTATCAATCTCCATATAATTGATCCTTTTAATCTCTACTCCTAATTCCTCAGCAGCTATTTGAGTCAGAACCGTCTTTAAACCTGCACCATTCTCGGCTAATCCACAAGAGATTAAGATACTCCCATCATGCTGAATAGCAACTATAGCCCCAGCGGCATCGGTTGTCTCAGCACCCAGACTACAGCCACGAAAACTGATGGCCATACCGATTCCCCTTTTTTTATCTCCCAGTTGAGACCTATTATATTCAGCATACTTTTCTTTATAATTACTGACTCCCATAGCTTTACTAATTACCTCTTCCAGGCTCACCTGGTGATTATCCAGTTTCTGCCCACTGGCGGTTATAGAGTTATTATGATAGATATTTTTTAAACGTAGCTCCAGAGGACTCATCTTTAACTCTTCAGCCAGTTCATCTATTAAGGATTCTTGAGCAAAAATAATCTGCGGTGAACCATAACCTCTCATCGCCCCAGTATATACATTATTGGTGTAATATCCATAAGTATCTGTCTTCACATTGGTTATTTCATAAGGACCAGTTGCTTGAACCACTGAACGCCAGGTAACAAAGGGAGTCTGGCAGGCATAAGCCCCGCTATCGGCGATAGCCTTAATTTCCATAGCTATTAATTTACCTTCCTTAGTAGCACCAACTTTGTATTTCATCTGATAAGGATGGCGTTTATAACTTTCCAGGATTGATTCAGCTCGAGTATTTACCATTTTAACTGGTCGTCCAGTCTTTAAGGCTAAAACCGCTGCTCGAGCAGCCATAGAAGAAATTACTTCATCTTTACCGCCAAATGATCCACCCATATGGTTCTGAATTATTCTCACCTGGTTCAAAGCTACTTTAAGTACGCTGGCCACAGCATTTCGACAAGAAAAGGGATTTTGTACCGAACCATAGATGGTAACTAAACTATTATGTTCATAGGGCACTGCCACAACTACCTCAGGCTCAATGTAACTATGTTCTACAAACTGAGTAGTATATTCTCTTTCCAGGATCACTTCGGCCTGAGCAAAACCTTTTACCGTATCCCCTTTTCTTAATCGATGATGAACTACCTGATTATTTTTTAATTCTGAGTGGATTAATAGTGCACCT
>PFIP01000135.1 GCA_002782675.1 Candidatus Infernicultor aquiphilus | reverse complement strand
TAATACTTATTAAAACACATAAACCCAAAGGGAAGTAAAAGACAAAATTTTTTCGTTGAATTACAATATCCCCAGGTAATCTGCCAGAAAAAGGTAACTTCCCCACCAATAAAAATATAGTTCCTAAAATGATCAACACTACTCCAAAAAGTAGTAGCGTTTTACCTAACATATTAAATTCAGGCATTTTTTATCTTTCTTTTATAGAATAATTATTATTCGGTTTGAAATTGTAACTGTCTTCTGACTTCTATTTTAATTTACTTTTCCACCTTTTTCTTCTCGTTAATTTTAAGCCCTTTTTGATGCACCTTAAATATTTTGTTCCACTCTATTAATAAGGGACTGGAAATAAAAACAGAAGAATAGGTTCCGGCAACCATTCCTAAAAGCAAAGCTAAAGCAAAATCAGAAAGTATAATCCCGCCAAAAAAATATAAAGTTAAAATTGGAAAAATAGTAGTTAAGGTTGTAAATATTGTTCTAGTTAAAGTTTGATTAATACTAAGATTTATTAAATTTTCAAAAATGTCTCTGGTTTTAAACTTTATATTTTCTCTAAGCCGATCTAAAATTATAATAGTATTATTTACAGAATATCCTATTATAGTGAGAATTGCTGCAACTACCTGGATAGTAATTTCCTTTCTCAACAAAGAAAAGATACCCAAAACAATTAAGCAATCATGTAAAAGTGCTAATATGGAAACAATGGAAAACTTAAATTCAAATCTTAAAGTAACATAAAGAATGATTCCTATAAAGGCGAAAAATAAGGCATAAAGAGATAATCTTTTTAAATCTTCTCCAATAACTGGACCTACTGCTTCCATACGTAATACTTCCGGATTAGCCAATTTTTCTTTTAAAACTGATAAAATTTCTTTTCTTTTCTCTGAATCAATATTCTCTGTTCGTATGACAAATTCATTCTCAGATAATTTTTGAATGGTACTTTGACTCAAATTAAATTCACCTAAAACCTTTCGAATCTCCGCAGTGGAAACTGACTTATCAAATCTTAATTGAAGTAAAGTTCCTCCAATAAAATCAATCCCAAAATTAAACCCATGAAAAATAAACGAAATTAAGCCAACCAGTATGATAACTGCGGAAATAGTATAGGCTATTTTTCTATTCTTTATAAAATTAAAATTCTTGTCCTTAAATAGATCCATTAAATATACCCTCCTTAACTATATCTATAATAAAGTTTTAGAGCTAAATTTATTAGTTACTAATTCTAAAACAATTTTGGTTACTACAATTGCCGTAAACATACTGGCTAAAATACCTACACTTAATGTAACTGCAAATCCTTTAATTGGTCCTGAGCCAAAATAAAATAAGGCAATAGCTGCAATTAAAGTTGTAACATTGGCATCAAGTATACTCCTAAAGGCTTTATTAAAGCCAGCATCAATGGAAGCTCGAAAAGTTTTCTCCAATTTTAACTCCTCCTTTATTCTTTCAAAGATCAGTATGTTGGCATCTACTGCCATACCAATAGTAAGGATTATCCCAGCTATTCCAGGAAGAGTTAAAGTGGCTTTTAATCCAGCTAAGGCTCCAACAATCAATATCATACATACAACTAAAGCAAAATCTGCTATTAATCCAAAACCCTTATAATAAATTAACATAAAGATTAAAATTATTATCAATCCCGCTATTCCTGCTCGTATTCCTTTAGTAATAGAATCTCTACCTAAAGTTGGTCCCACTGATCTGTTCTCTAATATTTCCACTTTGACCGGTAGCGCACCAGACCTTAAAAGTAAAGCTAACTGTTTTGCACTATCTACTGTAAAACTACCAGTAATTTCAGCCTTACCATTAAGTATCGGTTCTTCTACTCGAGGGTGAGTTATTTCTTTTCCGTCTAAAGTAATAGATAAAATTTTACCCACATTATTTTTAGTAGCTTCCCCAAATTCTTTAGCTCCATCTTTATCAAATTCAATCAAAACAATAGATCGACTAAATTGGTCAAAAGATGCTTTAGCATTTATTAAATGCGCCCCGGTTAATTGAGTTTCTCCATCTTCATTTTTAAACTCTAAAAGAGCAGTTTTGCCAATTATTTCTGCCGCAGTTTCAGGGTCTTCTACGCCAGGTAACTGAACTAAAATACGTCGCAATCCCTGCCTCTGAATTACCGGTTCTGAAACTCCTAATTGATCAATACGATTTCTTATAATCTCTAATGCTCTATTTACCGCATCATTATCTACGGGCGCGTTGGGAGTATCTACACATTCTAAAATAATATGAGAACCTCCTTGTAGATCTAACCCTAAATTTATTTTCTCATTTAGAGGAAGAGATAATAAAAGGGCAACAAAAATTACTATAAAAACACTGGCTACCCTCAAGGTTTTAGTCCAATTCATATAAAAAACCTCTCTTTCTAATTTTTTCTGTCTTTTTATCTTTTAAACTATTTATTGCTTTATTATACTTTAACCTTATCATTATAATATTTTAATATTTTCTTTGTCAACGAGAACGTTTATGAAAAACATCTTACTAATTAAAGCAATAAATAATTTAAAGGCAGGTATTATTTATTAGACCTGCCTTTAAATTATTTATTATAATTATATTTATCTCTATATACTTAATACTTACTTTTTTCCTTAAAAAATATCTTTACTTTTCTCTTTTAACTCCGATAGCACTACGACTAGTATTTATAACTACATCTTTGGCAATCTCTAAGGTTAAAACATCGCCTTTAATCTCTCTGATTATTCCATACAAGCCACCAATGGTAATAACCTTATCACCCTTTTGTAAACTGTCTAGCATTGATTTATGTTTTTTTTGCTTTTGTTGCTGAGGACGAATAAGGATAAAATAAAATATGGCAAATATAATAATCAAAGGTAAAAATTGTTGAATTGATTGCATTTTTTATAATCACACCTTTCCTTTTTATTTTAAAAATTTCCCCTAAATTATACACAATTTTATTTTATTTAGCAAGTTATTTTTAACTAGGAGCTTTTTGCTTTGTAAGATTTTTTTGGTTTTTAGTCATTGATCAAGCCTGCTCAAGAGGTAAATTACAACAGGTCTATATGAAGTAATGACCTATTTTTTA
>PFIP01000037.1 GCA_002782675.1 Candidatus Infernicultor aquiphilus | reverse complement strand
TAAAACAGATTTGGGAAATTGGAGATGAAAATAATGCTGGAGAAACTTCTTTATATCTATATCAAATAAAGGCAAAAAGTACGGGTAATTTTAATTTAAGCGGAGAGTTAAAATATGCGCAGGAATTTGAAAATAATATTAAAACCCAAATGACTCTGAATTATAGCGGTAGTAAAGCTGAGGGGGGGGAACTTCTTAGTAATAATTTGAAATCCCAATTTACTTTGGACAAATCGGGAGAAAAATATACTCTTAAAATTACCGGTAAATATGATTTTAGCGGAACAGGGTTGGGGGAAGAAGATTTAAGTATTAATGGAAACATTAAATTAAACTATAATTATACTTTTAATGATAGTTTAAGTTCAGCTTTATCTCTACTTTACACCGATAAAAATCCAGCGGGTCAAGAAGTAGCTGATTTAGAATTAACTCCGAAATGGGAATTAAAATATAAAGGTGAAGGTTATACTCTAAATATGGCAACCGAAAAGAGGTATGATCTAGAGGGAGATCTCTATACTGGAGAAGATATCTCTAAAATAATTGACCGTCTACCAGAAATAGTTTTTAAGAAAGATCCCACTGCCCTTGGAGATACTAAAATTACTTACAATATTGATGCCTCAGTGGGACATTTTTATGAAGCGGCTACTCTCGAAGATAACTGGCGAGGAGAATATATCGTGAACCTGAATAGACCTTTTAATTTGAGTAAAAACATAACTTTAACTCCCTCGGGAATTTTCCGACAAGATGTCTATCTAACCGGTGAAGCTCGCTATCTTGTGGGGGGAAAAATTGACTTAAAAGCCTCGTCAGATAATAATTTCATATCCAGCACCCTATCTTATAATTATAATAAATCAGTAGGACCAACCCCGTTTAATTTTGATTATATCAGCCCTTTAACAAATTCAATAAGTGGAAAAGTAACTTTAAAATCTTCTGAAAAAATTAAATTAGATTTATCGACTAATTATAATTTTGTTACCGAAGATTTTGGAAATTTGGTGGCAAAATTAGAGTATAAACCGAAAGACGACTGGAAGATGAATTTTAGTTCCTCTTATAATCTAAACTCTATGGAATGGACCAAGCAGATAAATTCCCAACTCGACCTGCAGCTAACTAATGATTGGAGAATCAAGTATAAAGGTGTAGTTGATTTAGATGGTTTTAAGCTCACCAATAGCATAGTTGGAATTACTCGGGATCTTCATTGTCGTGAAATTACTATAAACTATAAACAAGCTACTAAATCTTTTTGGGTGGAGTTCTATATTAAAGCATTCCCCACTGAGAAGATAACTCTGGGGGGACAGTAAATTAGTTAACTGGTTACTTGGTTAGTTATTTAAATAAAAACGTAAAATATAAAATACAAGATAAATTAGTTAGCCAGTTAACACAGTCGTTGGTCGTAGAGGCATATTGCCATACGCCCTTACCTGCTATTCACAAACTATTCACAAATCTTTGTAACTTTTAGCCGGTTTTGAATCAGATTTGATAATTTTTATTTTATAATTTTTAATATAGAATCCCTATATTCAAAAAAATCTTTAAGATTCCGTCTTAAAATATTTACTACAATTGTCTCATCTATCTTATCGTAGTGATGAACAACTATATTTCTAAATTGAGCCATTTTTTTCATTGTTTTATACTGCTTCTTAGAGATAAGACCCTCTTCCTCAAGTACCTGAAAAGTATCACTATAACTAGTTGGAACTCTGTACTTTTTATCAGCAATAATATGATTTGTTATATCTACACATAATTCAATCATCATCTGAAGTGTTCTCTCAATAATTCTCTCCAGCTTCCAATCTTTAGAATATTCTTTTACTGTAATAGTAGAATATTCCTGCATCTGTTTGATATAAATTTCCAGCTCAGCTAATTTTCTCATTATTAATATTTTATCTACCAATTAAAAACCTCCTTTTGAAAATTTCCTCTTCCTTCTTGGAAAAATCAAAATATTCCCTCAATACTAATGACTCAAAAGAATGTCTTAAAAATGGTTCTTTGTCTACTAATATTTTCTTGTTCTCTACTATCCTTGCCTTAAGAGTAAGTGGAGCAGTATTAAGTAAAACTAAATCAATCTCTTCAGTTCCAAGTAAATCTATTAAGTCTTGCAAAATATTCATCTTCTCCTTGTTTAAATCCACACCTTCTTTTAAATAAATAGCTACATCAATATCGCTGAGGGGCAAAACCTTGTCTCGGGCAAGACTGCCAAAAAGATAAGCAAATACTACTTTCTGGCGGGTTTTTAAAAAATCTACCACCTGGGGCAGAAAATCTAATATATTTTCAGGAAGTTTTTTATTTTTAATCATTATAGATTTATCCTTATTATTTATTTAATTCTAATAATTAAATAGTAGTTAGGGCAGGTGTCCCCCGTTTTCACGAGGGCAGGCCCGCCTGTCTACTAATATTTTATTCAGTTTACTATTTAGTTAGCCGGTTAATTGGTTTGCCAGTCAACCGATCTGTTAGTCTTCCGGTCATTGTAGGGGCGTATTGCAATACGCCCCTACCTGCTCTACACACTTCTACTTCCCGGCAGTTAATTAGTTATCTCAGCAGCTACTTTTCTTATATCAAAATCTGCTTCATCATCCTCTAAATCATTTGACGAAATACCTTCTCCTGTTGAATAAAGCACAGTAGTATTGATAGAAAAATAATTATCTAAATAATCATAGATAGTATAACCATCTGACTCAGTAGTTACAGCATTGATGTCGATACTGCTTTCTGGATCTCCTAAATAACTAAGGGCAATAGTTACCTGCAGTTTACTTCCGATATCGGAGGTAGAATAGCTTAATAATATTGCTGACCCTTCTTCCTTCGGATATAAATAGCAACCCATACTATCTAATTTGACATAATAATAATAGCCTTCCCAGTCACCTATATCACTACCTGGTCCGATACCTGTTTGTCCAGTATCCAGACCTATATAATATATCCCATCATCGGTATTAATTTTCCCTGCTACTTCTACAGTTATTTTTAGTTGATAATTGGTTTCTCCCGGTTCTATAGGTCCCCTTGCACATCCGGAAAAAATTGCTATTATTCCCACTATTACTAATAAACATAATCCTAACTTTATTATTCTCAATTTACTCATAAAATCCTCCTATGACAAAAAAGGTAAAAAAAGGTGCCTGGC
>PFIP01000013.1 GCA_002782675.1 Candidatus Infernicultor aquiphilus | reverse complement strand
CTATTGCGGTTGCCATTATTGCCGTGATCTTTGCCCGGGGGTTAATCAGCGGAATGATAGAATCTACTTTTGAAAATCATATCCATTATAAAGCCGGTCATATACGGATTATCGATAAAGAATACAAACTAAAAGAACGTCTTCTGTCTTTAAATTATACTTTAGATGGGTTTAATGGTAAAGGTTACTCAGAGATGAGTGAAAAATTAAAGTTAGTGGAAGGAGTGAAACAGGTTGTTCCACGACTGAAATTCGGAGCTGTGGTCAGTATGGATGATGAATTAGTGGGAATGATGGGCTGGGGAGTTGATCCCGTTGAAGAAATAGCCTTTACCAAGATAGATAAAAAGATAATCGAGGGAAGGATGGTTGAATTGGGTAGCAAGGAAGTCGTTATGGGAGCCGGACTACTGGAAAAAATAGACCGTAAAGTAGGGGATAAAGTCACTATTCTGTATACGACTCCTTTTGGCTCCTTCAAAGGTTCTACTTTCCAGATTGTCGGGAAGCTTCAAAGTTCTATACAGATGCTGGATGATACTATTTTCTATCTTCCTTTGGATCAAGCCCAGAGGATTCTGGAGATGCCTGGCGAGGTAACAGAATTACTTTTAATTACTTCAAATCAATATAAAGCAGCTTCGCTTTTACCCGGTCTCAATGAACTGTTTGCCCGGGAAGATAAATCCGGAAAGTATATCTTGCAGGTTTGGAACAAGGATTATGAACTCATTGGGTTATTTGATATCGCTACTAAAATATATAACTTTGTCTATATTTTTATCATCATATTAGCCTGTTTTGTATTAGTGAATACCCTGATTATGATTGTCAATGAACGTACCCGTGAAATTGGGATGATGAGTGCCCTGGGTTTGAGGAGCAGAGAAATATTGTATCTCTTTACCATAGAAGGAGCAATTATTGGCGTAATTGGTAGTGCCATTGGCACTGTACTGGGTGGCATATTAACCAAAGTTTTTTCCATTGTAGGTATCGACTATAGTGCGGCTATGGAAGGAGTGAGCGGTGGAGATCTTTTGTTGGAGCCAATTTTTTATACCGTCTTTAGTTTGGAGAATCTTGTTTTTTGCTTTGTATTAGGGGTGGTTGTGGTCACTATCGCCTGTGTCATTCCGGCAAGGATGGCTGCTCGTCTGGAACCGACTGAAGCCTTGAGACAGATATGAAAATAGCGTAAAACTAAAAGCGAAAAGCGTAAAACACAAAGTGTATCTTGTATCTCGTGAATCGTATCTCGAAGTATAGTGGATAGTGTTTAGCGGAAAGGGTAAATAGTGAAGAGTAATGTGTAATAAGTGATAAGTTTTAGTTGCAAGCGTTAAGTAGGGGTTCGATTCATCGAACCCGTTAGAAAAGATTAATAAGATAACTCGGGTCGGATAAATCCGACCCCTACAAAAACTAAATAAAACATAGGATAAGAACATTGTCTGCTATTCTTACTTTCCTCCTTTGAGGGAGGAGGATTAAGGTGGGGGTGAAAAATTGAAAGGAGAAGTAATAATGCAAAAAATTAAACGATTTTTACTGATAGGAATAATAATCTCGATTTTATTTTCTAGCTTAATGGTCATTACTGCCGAAGAAATGACTGCTGAGGAGATAATTAACCAGAGAGATAATAATGAATATATTGAATCAATTAAAGCAGAAGCAGAAATGATCATCGTCAGTGGAGGTCGAAGAATAACTAAAACTATGTTTATTTTGAGTGACAAAAAGAGCGCTTTAATTGAGTTTACTAACCCCGGAGATAGGGGAACAAAATTTCTAAAAAGAGAGGATAATTTGTATATGTTTTTTCCTGATGCTGAAGATATTGTGAAAATATCTGGGCATATGTTAAATCAAGGGATGATGGGGAGTGATTTTTCCTATCAGGATATTATGGAATCAGATAAATTAACTGATTTATATGACTTAAAATTCTTAAAGAAGAAGAGTTAAATGGACGTCCCTGTTATGTATTGGAAGGTGTAGCCAGAGAAGGCGTTAAAGTCTCCTATTATCGTCGAGTGAGTTGGGTAGATAAGGAGAGATTTATCGGATTGAAAGAAGAATTGTATGCCCAAAGTGGTCGCCTAATAAAAGAGACTAAAATAAACGAAATAAATAAAATAGAAGAACGTTGGATCCCCATTGATTCAGTTATGGAAGATAAATTAAGAAAAAATACCTATACCGAATTTAAAATTACCCAGATAGATTTCAATCCGGAAATACCTGAAGAGACATTTAGTTTACAAAGCTTGAAATAACTTCAAGAAAGATAAGCACCGGGTGTTTCTTAAATAAACCAATTTAAAAATTGTAGGGGCTCGATTCCTGTCTGCCGTGCCGGCACAGGCAGGCATCGAGCCCGTAAAGACCCGGGGCGGATGAATCCGCCCCCTACTAAAATACCAAAAAAATAGTTTTGAATTTTAAATTAATTAAGGAAATCAAATTAATTATGAAAAAATATTTTAATATTACCATTCTATTTATAATTATTTTTTTGTTAGTCTTAATTCCAGTTTCTGCTAAGATTGATATTGGTGGAGAAGTTAACACTTCTCTGGTAGGCATATTAGATAACCAAGGGAACATTTCCGGTTATCTTCAGGAAAGTTTGGATTTAGAATTATTCTTACCCTCTTTTGACGATACTCAGGCAAAATATGAAATATACCTTTATAACCATCCTCTTAGCGGTGGATTTGATTACCTGCTTAAAAAACTTTATCTTAAACATAAATTTGAAAAATTTCACCTGACCGTAGGTCGTCAGCCCATATCCTGGTCTTTCGGCTCCATGCTTAACCCGGTTGATTTTAGTCTGGGGGCGATGGTAATGGACGAAGAGACCGGTTCAAAATATCAGAATGCAATAGAAGCCTATTACCCCATAAATTGGAATTCAAGTATTACCGCAATTGCTGCGTTTCCCAATGGTTTTGAAAATATGAAGTGGGGATTAAGAGGACGGACGATGTTGGAGGGATACGATCTTACCCTGAATTATGTCCGGGAACCAGAAGAAAATAGCGCAGAAACAATGATTCCGGTCAGCCAAAGAATAGGTATTAGTGCCAAAGGAGACCTGGGTCCTTTCGGGATATATGGAGCCCTGGGATATTATTTTAAAGATAATGATGATGGTGATTTAGCTTATCTAATCGGGGGTGATTATAGTTATTTCTTCGAAGCGGGAAATAAGATATATTTTCAGTTAGAATATTTATCTATAAAAAAAGATAATCTGTTTTCTATTTTGGGCTCTTTTTTTTCAGGGAATATTACCAATAATTTGGATAACCAGGTAGGATTACTTTTAGGATTGTTAAATTATGAAATTAATGAATTTTCTCAGGTTAGCTTAATGGCTATTTCCAGCTTAAATGACGGTAGTATGATTATTATGCCGGGGTATCATAATCAATTGAACAATAATCTAAGTTTCGATCTTAATCTAGCCATTTATTCAGGGAAGGAAGGTACTCTTTTTGGTTCAACTGTATCAGAAGTAGCTCAGCAAATGCCTAAAGGAA
>PFIP01000043.1 GCA_002782675.1 Candidatus Infernicultor aquiphilus | reverse complement strand
CAATTTACCAATTTACCGATTTACCAATTAAATATTATTATGGGCTTGATAAATCAAGCCCCTACAAATTAAACCCCCTCACCCTAACCCTCTCCCACGAGGGGAGAGGGAAATGCACCTCGACAGGCGAGCCTGCCCTCGTGAAAACGGGGGACGCCTGCCCTACGTTATAGGTTAATAATTTCTTTTAGAACATTGATAACTTTAGGGTCGTATTTAGTTCCAGCCAGAGAAAACAATCTTTTTAGCGCTTCATCATTCTCAGCCGGACTTTTTATAGCTTTATTATAAAGTATTTTGATATAATCTTCAACTACCGCTATTATCCGGGAACCAAGGGGTATTTCTTCACCCCGTAATCCATCAGGATAGCCTGTTCCATTATAATTTTCGTGGTGATGTCTTACCATAGGAATTAGGTCTTTAAATAAATTTATTTGCTTAAGCATATTTGCCCCTACCACCGGGTGTATACTCACTTCATCTTGAAATAAATGTAAATTTTCTTCTGCCTTAAAATTAATATCAATCTTTCTCTTTACTTTCATTTTTCCTAGATCATGTAACAGAGATGCATAATATAAATTTTCGTAATCCTTTCCAGTTACTCCCAGTTTATTACCCATTTGGGTAGCCAGCTGAGCCACTTTTACAAAATGTCCTTTTGGTCCAAGAGGTTCATTTTCCATGGCCTGAATCAGTATTTCGATAATATTAACAAAATAATTATTCAAATCTTTTATAATATTCGCATTAGACAGGGCAATTACCACTTGATTGGTAAAGGAATTTAAAATTATTTCATCATCTTTATCAAAGGAGGTTTTATCTTTCTTGTTAATTACTTCCATTACTCCTACAATTTCTTTTTCTGATCTCAAAGGAACGCAAATAATTGATTTGGTTTTAAATTTTATAGCATTATCAAAGTCTTTATTCCATCGGTTATCTCGAGTAACATCATTAATAATTAAAGATTCCCCTTTTTCTGCTACCCAGCCAGCGATTCCCTGACCAACTTTTACTTTATATTCTTTTATTTCCTGACTCTTCTTCCCCAGGCTGGCTTTAAAATATAATTCTCTTTTTACTTTATCTAAAAGTAATATTGAAGCAGCTTCACCTTCCACAATTTCAGCCGCATATTTTATTATTTTATTTAAGAGAACCTCTAAATCGGTAGTCTCGGTTAAGTCAAAAGAAATCTTGTTTAAGGCATTTAATTGTAAGATCTGTTTTTCTAACTTTTTTAAATCATTTTCTTGGTTATAATGAGCAGACAATTTATTTACCTCCCTACATTGGTTAAGATCCAACCTTTAATTAGTTAAGCTGAAGCAACTCTTAAAACTTCATCAATAGTAGTTACACCTTCACAAATTTTTTTTAAACCATCTTCCTTTAGCTGACACATCCCTTCTTTAATAGCTGTTTCTCTTAACTTACCGGAAGTAATATTACTGGAAATTAAATCTCTTATGGTATCAGTCATTATCATCAACTCAAAAATGGCTATTCTACCTTTATACCCGGTTTCTTTACAATAGGGACATCCTTCACCTTTATTTAAGATTATTTTTCTGCTATCCATACTATACTCTTCTAAAATTTTCGCCAAATCTGAGGTCAACTTGACTTCTTTTTTGCATCTGGGACATATTCTGCGGACTAATCTTTGAGCTATAACTCCAATTACTGAAGATGAAATTAAGAAAGGTTCTATCCCCATATCGATTAATCTTATTACTGAGCTGGGGGCATCATTGGTATGAAGTGTGCTTAGAACCAGATGACCGGTGAGAGCCGCCTGAACAGCTACCTCCGCTGTCTCTTTATCTCTTATCTCCCCTACTAACATAATGTCCGGGTCTTGCCTTAAGAAACTTCGGAGCCCAGCAGCAAAGGTAAGTCCAATTTTCGGTTTAGCCTGTACTTGATTGATCCCTTTTAATCTATATTCTACCGGATCTTCAATAGTCATAATCTTCTTTTCGGTGGAATTCAATATATTTAGAGTAGTGTAAAGGGTAGTAGATTTTCCACTTCCGGTGGGGCCAGTGACTAAAATTATACCATTGGGTTTTTTTATTAAAGATGTAAATTTAGGAAGTATATCCTGGGAAAACCCTAAAGCATTTAATTCTAATAAGATACTGGTTGGATCTAATATCCTTAAAACTGCCCCCTCTCCATTAACGGTGGGGAGAGTTGAGACCCTGATATTTATCGTTCTTCCACCAACATTGACTTGAATCCTGCCATCTTGGGGCAATCTTCTTTCGGCAATATCTAAATCTGACATTATTTTAATTCGAGAAATAACTGCTAAACGAAGTTGACGAGGAAGAGACATTACATCGTGTAAAATTCCATCTATGCGATAACGTACTTGAAGAGTTTCATCACCAAATGATTCTATATGAATATCACTGGCTTTTTCTTTAACTGCCCTTAAAATCATCAGATTAACCAGGGAAATAATAGGGGCTTCCTCACCTGCAGTTAAGGCAGATAGTTCTGCTTCTTTCTCTTCTTCTTTCAATACAGTTACGGTCATATTTTCAACTTTATCAATTACCTGATCCCATTCATCAGTCACCCCAAATACTTCATCTAAAGCTTTATTAATATCTTCACCATAAGATAATACTGCTTCCAGGTTATAGCCTAATCTTATCTTAATTTCGTCATAGGCAAAAACATCTAAAGGGTTAGCCATAGCCACCGTTAATTTATTTTCACTTTTATCTATGGCGATAAGCTGATGTCTTCTGGCCATCTCCTCGGGAATTAGTACTACTATTACGGGATCAGAATCTATATCGCTTAAATTTACATATTTTACTCCAATTTCTTCTGCTAAAGCAATCATCATCTCATCTTTTTTAAGTATATTAAGCTCAATGATTATCTTTTGAAGGTCTTTACCGCTATCTTTCTGCATTTTAATAATTCTATCTATATCTTTTTCTGAGATTAAACCTTTTTTACGTAATATATCAGATAAGAATTCCCCGGTGATACCTTTTTCTGCTGTTCTTTGCATTTTTCCTCCATTTTTTTACCAAGGTTTAT
>PFIP01000136.1 GCA_002782675.1 Candidatus Infernicultor aquiphilus | reverse complement strand
CCCGCAGCAGAGCTACGGGGTATCTATTACTCTCTAAAGCAAACTAATTGATCGCAGCAGAGCTGCGGGGAATTTAACCCTAAGCGATTAAAAAGATTATAGAATTTATGCTTTTTTATGGGTACATTTAGTTTATAGCTAAAATATTAGTGATTCACATTTTCCATTACTACTATAAAACTATAGAATTTTTTCACTTAATAGAAAATTTAAGAAGTTATTATAAATATAAAATAATGGAGTAATATAAGATGGGAACTAAACAAAAAGTAATTATAGAACTTTTTAAAAAATGTTATATGAAGAAAGATTTTGTCTTTGATAATATGCTAGTAAAACAAATATGTAAGAAATATGGATTTGGTAATCCCTTTGATGCAACAAAACTAGACGATACCTCAAAATTTCCAAAAATTTTGTTAGATGAAGATTATTTTATTTTGCATTTAGGAGAAGGAAAACATAAATTTGTTAAAGGAATAAATAATGGATTTCATTCTTTTGAAGAAATTACCCGAAAAATCTATTGATATGGTTTATGGCGATCCTGATTATAATGTTGGCATAAAATATGGTGATAAGTCTTATACTAAAACTTTTGATGAATATATTGATTGGTATATAGATTTAGCCAGGGAATCTTTAAGAGTTTTAAAAGATGATGGTAACATGTTTTTAATAAATTATCCAAAACAAAATGCTTATCTTCGGGTGAAATATCTAGATCGGGCTTGTTATGAAGTTTCAGATTATGTATGGGCATATAATACGAATGTTGGGCACAGCCCTAAGCGATTTACTACTGCTCATCGAAGTATTTTGCATTGTAGAAAAACAAAATATAATAAGTTTTACAAGGACAATGTGTCGGTTCCTTATAAGAATCCTACAGATAAGAGAATTCTAAGAAATTTAGCAAATGGTTCAAAAGGAAGAATGCCATATGACTGGTTTTATTTTGATTTAGTTAAAAATGTTAGTAGAGAGAAAACATTTCATGCTTGTCAGATTCCTCAAAAATTATCCGAAATGTTAATTAACTCATGTACTCTGCCAAATGATAATGTTTTAGTTCTTTTTGGGGGAAGCGGTTCTGAGGTTGAAATTTGTAAAATACTCAAAAGACAATATATTTCCGCTGAAATTGATGAGAAATATCATAAGTTAATTCTTGATAGGATAAGTACAGGAAGAATAGAAGAAAAATATAGGTTAAGATTAAAAAGGTATGAAATTAAAAATATTCAAGTACAACTTAAAATTCTTGAAAGTCAAAAAGAGTATTTAATAGATAAAGAAAAGACAAAGCCTAGAATAAAAAAAGATAATTGATAATGGAACTTATAAATCAGAGGGGCTTCTTTGGTCTAATTAAGAAGAAATTTGTAGAGTATTCAATGAAGCAATGGATGGTTCTTTTATTCAGTTTAAAAGGGGATTTTAGAATATTTTTGCAATAAATTTAATTCGAGAATATATTATTCTACCTCAGGAAATGAAAGATCCTCTTCAACAATCCTATCACAATATCGCTCTTGGCAGTGAGGCATTTATCTAATCAAGCATTTCAGTTTACTTTCTTTGGCTTAGATGGGCCAGCTTTTTGAGATGGATTACACGGCTGTTTCTCAGACTGCTAAAAGATTCGAGCAAGAAAGTAAAACGAATCATAAAATAGGCGAGATCAAGCAAAAGATGATGACAGTATTTTTTACTCAATGTTGGCAAATACATATGTAAAAGATAAACTAAAAACGAAGGTCGAAGTTTAGAATTTTAAAGCCACAGGGGGAGGCACAAACCTGTGTTATAATTTGAAATAAATCAATTAGACCTGTCTGCGTGCGAATCTGTCTGCGTGCGTACACGCACAGGCAGGAACACGCACAGGCAGAAAGGAGAGTCATGAGTAAAAAGGAATTACTTATAAACGAAATTGAACAAGTTCCTGAACCTCTTCTTGACGAGGTATTGGATTTTATTAAGTTTTTAAAAACAAAGGTTATCAAAGAGCGAATGAATATAGCTATGGCAAGCGAAGCTTCTCTTAAAAAGGATTGGCTGAAGCCAGAGGAAGATGAAGTATGGCAAAATTTATAAAAGGTGATGTCATAGTTATTCCAAAAGACGTCCTGCTTTAGTCATTTCGGCATTAGAAGGAGATGATGTAATTCTCTGTCAGATAACAAGCCGAACCATGACTAGACCATTAAGGAGTACTTTTGATCATGCAGTTTACCATATAACTGCCCGGGGAAATAGAAAAGAGAAAATATTTTATTTGGATAATATAAGCCAGGGGATGCACTATCTGAATGCTTCTTACGCCAACTATTTTGCCGTTAAATATATTTATTATTACCAAATTAATCCAAAAAATGATAAAATAAAAAAAACAATAGACAAATGATTAATATATCTTTTTCTTTATTTTAGGGTAATATAATATGAGATTTTAGTATGTTTTGCTTATTATTAAAAAATGCAAAGGAAACAATATGCCAAACAAAAATTATTTAAAAGAAATCACACAACAAATTGTAAATGAAGTTGCTCCTGATAAAATTATCCTATTCGGTTCACGAGCAAAAAAGAAACAGAGTAAAGAAAGTGATTATGATATTTTCGTGTTGAAAAATGACCTTACTCACAAGAGAAAGCTTGCCCAGAGGATTTACCTAAAGCTGGATGTAGATGTTTCTGTTGATATAATTGTGGAGACTCCTAAAAGATTTAATCAATTAAAAGATAATCCTTTTCTAATATATAATGAAATTGCTAAATATGGGCGGGTGATCTATGAAAAATAGAGAAATTATCTTAAACTGGTTAAAAAGAGCCAGAAGTAATTTAGAAAGAGCAAAGATGGGAAAAGTCACTCAAGGGATACTTTATGAAGATCTTTGTTTTGATGCCCAGCAAGCAGTTGAAAAATTTTTGAAGGCAATATTAGTTAAACTCAACCAGCCTTTCCCTAAAACCCATTCTATTGGAACATTACTTAAACTTATTGAAGAAGCTGGTGTAGAAATACCCAAGAATATTAATCAGGCCAAACTGCTTACTGCTTATGCAGTAGATGCCCGTTATCCTGGTGATTATGAACCGGTAAACAAAGAAGAATATAAGGAAGCTTTAAAAATTGCAGAGGATGTCTTCAAATGGTTAGATAATATTATAAAGTTCGAAGAATAAAGAACAGGGGATAACGGTTATCTGTATCATTTTAAAAGAAGATTTTAGAATATTTTTCAGTCTAGTTAAAACGAATAAAAGT
>PFIP01000001.1 GCA_002782675.1 Candidatus Infernicultor aquiphilus | reverse complement strand
AAGGTAGTAAACATTTAAATTTAACGGTCAAGTTAATAAGGGTGTACGGTGGATGCCTTGGCACCAGAAGACGATGAAGGGCGTGGTTAACTGCGATAATCCTTGGGGAGCCGTAAGCAGGCTTTGATCCAGGGGTGCCCGAATGGGGAAACCTACCATAGCAAACCTATGGTATCCTTACCTAAATAAAATAGGGTAAGTGAGGTAAGACGGGGGGAACTGAAACATCTAATTACCCCCAGGAAGAGAAAGTAAAAACGATTCCCTAAGTAGCGGTGAGCGAAATGGGAAGAGCCTAAACTGTAAAGGTGTGATAGTCGGTAGATGTTGCTTTTACAGGGTCGTGGGACCTGAGCGGTTCCTGCTACCGCAGGAGCAAAGAGTTAAAAAATCTTTTTCTAGCCGAAATGATATTGGAAAAGTCTACCCTAGATGGTGATAGTCCAGTAAGCGAAAGGAAAAGATCTCTTCTTCAGGCACCCGAGTATCACGGGTTAAGGGAAGTCTTGTGAGAATTTAGGAGGACCACCTCCTAAGGCTAAATACTAACTGGTGACCGATAGTGAACTAGTACCGTGAGGGAAAGGTGAAAAGTACCCCGGAAGGGGAGTGAAATAGTACCTGAAACCGTATACCTACAAGCAGTGGGAGCACTATTTTTAAGATTTATCTTAAGAAGTGTGACCGCGTGCCTTTTGCATAATGAGCCGGCGAGTTACGATATCTAGCCAGGTTAAGCAGCAGCTGCTGCGGAGCCGTAGCGAAAGCGAGTCTGAATAGGGCGATTTTAGTTAGGTGTCGTAGACCCGAAACCGAGTGATCTAACCATGGCCAGGGTGAAACAGATCTAATCGTCTGTGGAGGCCCGAACTCACCAGTGTTGAAAAACTGGGGGATGAGCTGTGGTTAGGGGTGAAAGGCCAATCAAACTCGGAGATAGCTGGTTCTCCTCGAAATAGCTTTAGGGCTAGCCTCAAATGTTTACCTATGGAGGTAGAGCACTGAATGGACTAAGGGCCCCACCAGGTTACTGAACCCAATCAAACTCCGAATGCCATAGGTTTATAGTTTGGGAGTCAGACTGCGGGGGATAAGCTCCGTAGTCAAAAGGGAAACAGCCCAGATCAGCAGCTAAGGTCCCTAAGTGCAAGCTAAGTGTTAAAGGAAGTAGAATTACCCAGACAGCCAGGATGTTGGCTCAGAGGCAGCCACCATTTAAAAAGTGCGTAACAGCTTACTGGTCAAGTGATTCTGCACCTAAAATGTACGGGGCTATAAGCTTGCCACCGAAGCTCTGGATCCAGAATTTATTCTGGGTGGTAGAGGAGCGTTCCCTTCCAGGATGAAGGGTAACCGTAAGGATGCCTGGACTGAAGGGAAGTGAGAATGCCGGCATAAGTAACGATATGGAGAGTGAGAATCTCTCCCGCCGAAAACCTAAGGTTTCCTGGGGAAGGCAAATCCGCCCAGGGTTAGTCGGAACCTAAGCCGAGGCCGAAAGGCGTAGGTGATGGACGACCGGTTAATATTCCGGTACTACCAGATTATCGCTTTAAGTGATGGGGGGACGCAGGAAGGTAGATCAGCACGATAAAAGTTACGTGTCCAAACTGGAAAGGGGAGGAGATAGGAAAATCCGTCTCCTTATCAACCCTAAAGGAGTGACGGGGAGCCACTACGGTGGCGAACTGATTGATCCTACACTGCCTAGAAAAGCCTCTAAACAAGATAAACTGGTATCCGTACTAAAACCGACACAGGTAGGTAGGTAGAGAATACCAAGGCGCTCGAGATAACCCTCGTTAAGGAACTCGGCAAAATGACTCCGTAACTTCGGGAGAAGGAGTGCCCCATTAGGGTGAGTTGATTTACTCAAACCAGCCTGAAGGGGTTGCAATGAAACGGCCCAAGCGACTGTTTATTAAAAACACAGGTCTCTGCTAAATCGAAAGATGATGTATAGGGACTGACGCCTGCCCGGTGCTGGAAGGTCAAGGAAGGAGGTTACTCTCACCTTAGAGTGAGGGGAAGCTTTTGACCGAAGCCCCAGTAAACGGCGGCCGTAACTATAACGGTCCTAAGGTAGCGAAATTCCTTGTCGGGTAAGTTCCGACCTGCATGAATGGCGTAACGATTTGGGCGCTGTCTCAACGAGGGGCTCGGTGAATTTGTAGTGTAAGTGAAGATGCTTACTACCCGCGACAGGACGGAAAGACCCCGTGAACCTTTACTATAGCCTGATATTGAACTTTAGCCTGCTCTGTGTAGGATAGGTGGTAGGCGATGAAAGAGGGGCGTTAGCTTCTCTGGAGCCATCCTTGAAATACCACCCTCGGCATGTTTGGGTTCTAACCTTTCGCCGTTATCCGGCAAGGGGACAGTATTTGGTGGGTAGTTTGACTGGGGCGGTCACCTCCTAAAAAGTAACGGAGGTGTCCCAAGGTCTCCTCAGTGTGGTTGGAAATCACACTAGAGAGTGTAAGGGCATAAGGAGGCTTAACTGTGAGAGAGACATCTCGAACAGATGCGAAAGCAGGGCCTAGTGATCCGGCGGTAACTAGTGGATGTGCCGTCGCTTAACGGATAAAAGGTACTCCGGGGATAACAGGCTTATCTCCCCCAAGAGTCCATATCGACGGGGAGGTTTGGCACCTCGATGTCGGCTCGTCGCATCCTGGGGCTGAAGCAGGTCCCAAGGGTTTGGCTGTTCGCCAATTAAAGCGGTACGCGAGCTGGGTTTAGAACGTCGTGAGACAGTTCGGTCCCTATCCGTCGTGGGCGCAGGATACTTGAAGAGGGTCTGCCTCTAGTACGAGAGGACCGAGGTGGACGAACCTATGGTGTACCAGTTGTCCTGCTCAGGGCATTGCTGGGTAGCTATGTTCGGTCGGGATAAACGCTGAAAGCATCTAAGTGTGAAACCCACCTCAAGATTAGGTATCCCTTCTGGATTTATCCAGAGAGAGACTCCGGGTAGACTACCCGGTGGATAGGTCAGAAGTGTACGGACAGCAATGTCTTTAGCTAACTGATACTAATAAGTCAAGGACTTGACCGTTTTTTTTACCTTATACCCTCTCTTTTAATTTTCCCGGTGGTAATGGCGGAGGGGTCACACCTGTTCCCATCCCGAACACAGTAGTTAAGCCCTCCTGCGCCGATGGTACTGCAGGTCATCCTGTGGGAGAGTAGGGCACTGCCGGGATTTTTTATTTTCTGGATTTTATTGTATAATGTAGGGGGCAGACACAAGGTCTGCCCCCTACGACTTATTCACTATCGACTAAATCGATCGGTAGATTGGAGAATTGGTAGATTGGAGAATTGGTTAATCGGTGAATTGGCTAATTGGAGGATTGGTAAATTGATAAATTTGGGAAACACTCTTAAAATAATTTCTTTCGATGTAGATGGTACTTTAGTAGATTTGGAATATAATAATTTAGTATGGTTTAAAGAAATTCCCCAATTAGTTGCCCAGAAAAAAAAGATTGGATTTGAAGAAAGCATAAAATTAGTACAAGATGAATACAATAAGTTAGGTGAACATAATTTAAATTGGTATGACATTAAATACTGGATATCCTATTTTGGATTAGGAATTTCCTATAAAAAAATTTTAGAGAAGTATGAGCCCCAGATAAAAATATTCCCCGATGTAGTACCTATTTTAAAAGAATTAAAAAAAGATTTTACCCTTATTTCCATTACTACTATGCCACGAGAATTTTTGGTACCGAAAATGAAAAAACTTAAAAAATATTTTAAATATATTTTTTCATCATTATCTGATTTTAAAGAAATAAAAAATTCTGAAATCTATTTAAGAATATGCCAAAAATTAAAAGTTAAACCAGAGCAAGTTCTTCACATAGGCGATCATTGGGAATTTGATTATTTAGCTGCTAAAAAAATTGGAATGAATGTACTTTTTTTAGATCGCACTAATAGTAAAAAAGAAGAATTTATTATAAATAGCTTGCAGCAAATTAAAAAAAAAATAGAAAATAATGGTAATTATATAAGTAAATAAAATATAAGCAAGCAAATATACTGTTAGATAGAAGCCAGAAGTCAGAATTAAAATGATGAAATAGAAGGGGTGAATCTAATGCCGGAATTACCAGAAGTGGAGACTATTAGAAGAGATTTGGACCGGAAAGTAAAAGATAAAGAAATAAAATTTGTTACTGTAAATACTCCTAAAATAGTAAAAGAACCATCTATATCGGAATTTTGTACTCAAATTGAGGGGAAGGTGTTTAAAAATATCAATCGTAGAGGCAAATATCTCGTAATAGAATTGGATTCTGGTAAAAAATTAGTAATTCATCTGGGTATGACCGGTCTTTTAATTTATCCTTTTAATGAAGATAGTAAAAAAATTATAAATGTTAAACATAATCATCTTATTTTTACCTTTATTGATGGCACTAAATTAATATTTAATGATGTGCGTAAATTTGGGAAAATTTATTTAGTTTCCAATCTCAACCAAATAGAAGGTATGGCCAAATTAGGTTTAGATCCATTAGATGATTGTTTCAAAGAAGAAATCTTGGTTCAGATATTAAATAAAAAGAAAAAAAGTAAGATAAAATCATTTTTGATGAACCAAGAATTTATTGCGGGATTAGGGAATATTTATGTCAACGAAGTACTCTATAGAGCGAATATTCATCCTTTAAGAAAAATTTCTTCTCTCCACAAGGAGGAGATTGGAAACCTATATCAGCAAATTAAGTTGGTGTTGAATGAAGCAATCAAATCTGGAGGAAGTACAGTAGCTGATGAGGCTTATCTAAATACAGATGGCGAAAAAGGAAAATTTGCTGAAAAATTACAAGTCTATGCTCGAAAAGGAGAACCTTGCGTAAAGTGTGGGCATTCTATAGATGTTGTAAGGATAGAAGGTAGAAGCTCATTCATCTGCCCCCAATGTCAAAAATTATGAAAAACTAATGGTTAATTTGATTATTAGAAATCTAAATCATTTCTTTCTCTTTCTTAACGCGATACGCGATACGATATACTCAATACTAATATAAAATTCTTGCTTAAATATAGAAAAAATATTATAATGTGTGAAGATATTTCTTGTATATTGCTCTTTTATAAAAGAATAATCTCCGAGCTATCACACCTAAGGTGAAAACGATGGTGGATTAGCCGATAAGGAATAAGAGAAAACTCTTATTCCCCCCGTGTTTGGAAAGGAGGACCGATATTATGGGATGAACTTGTAAACCAACACCGGACACAGTGTTGGTTTTTTTGTTTAATATCTAATTAAAATTAAAAAATAAAATGAATAGAAAGGAATATATTAGTAAAATGAAAAAAAACATTATTTTTCTAGTGATATTTATATTAAGTATTAGTTTATTATTAATTAGTACGGTTTATGCTGAACCAATTCACCTAAAATTAGCTACTACTACCAGTACAGAAAATTCAGGCTTATTAAATGTACTTCTCCCACCTTTTGAGGAATTATCTAATATTAAAGTAGATGTTATTGCGGTAGGAACAGGGGCAGCTATTAAGTTGGGGGAAAATGGAGATGTAGATATAATACTTACCCATGATCCGGACGCGGAAGATAAATTTGTTCAAGATGGATATGGAGTAAACCGCAGAGATGTAATGTATAACGATTTTATTGTTCTTGGACCAGCTAATGATCCGGCAAAAATTAAAGGTATGAAAAATGTAGTGTCTGCTTTTACCAATATAGCTAACCAACAAGCTTTTTTTGTATCTCGAGGAGATGCTTCCGGAACTGATGTAAAAGAAAAAATTATATGGCAAATTGCAGGTATTAAACCAGAGAAGTGGTATATAGAAGCAGGTCAAGGGATGGGTGCAACGTTACAAATTGCCAATGAAAAACAAGCCTATGTTCTTAGTGATAGAAGTACTTTTTTGAACTATAAAGATAAGATAGGATTAAATATACTTTGCGAAGGAGATCCTCTATTATTTAATCCTTATACTATCATTGCCTTAAACCCGGAGCGTTTTTCTCATGTAAAATATATGGAAGCAATGCAACTAATAGCTTGGGTTACTTCAATA